>DATLPP010000025.1:0-12101 GCA_035535615.1 Candidatus Udaeobacter sp. | reverse complement strand
GGAGCCGCTCGGGTCGCACGCCCTCCTCACCGTGATGGTGGGGAAAGACTCCATCAAGGTCGTGGCGCCCGCGGACACCGCCGTTCGCGCCGATGAGGAACTTCGCCTCACGCCCGAGCCGCACAAGATCCGCTGGATGGACGCCGCCTCCGGCAAGGCCCTGACGGCGCCGCACTGAGTCGACCCGCTCCATCCTGGAGCGCCCGCGAGCTACGTGACGAGGCGTTGGCCGTCCTGGCGCGGAACGACGTCGGCGGTTGGACGAAGCCGGCTCCGCGCCTCTATCCGCACCAGTGGAGCTGGGACACGGCGTTCATCGCCATCGGTCTCGCACACACCGAACCCGGCCGCGCGCTCGGTGAGCTCGAGCATCTCTTCAGCGCGCAGTGGGGCGACGGGCGGGTGCCGCACATCGTGTTCGACCCGAACGCCCGCGACTATCGGCCGGGGCCGGATCTCTGGGCGTCGGCCGCGGTGAGCGAGCTCGCGCCGCGCGCGGTCGCGACGAGCGGAATCATCCAGCCGCCGGTGCACGCGATCGCGGTGTGGCGCCTGCTCGAGGTCGCGTCGAGCGAGGCGATCCGTGTGCGCGTCGCCGTCCTGTACCCGAAGCTCCTCGCCTGGCACCGCTACCTCGCGGAGCGGCGCGACCCCGAGGGCTCCGGGCTCATCACGATCTATCACCCTTGGGAAGGCACCGATAACTCGCCGCGGTGGGACGCTGCGCTCGCGCGGATTCCGGTCGGCGCCATACCGCCGTACGCACGGACCGATGTGAGCGTCGTCAGCGCGGACGAGCGTCCGACCACGGCGGAGTACGACCGCTACGTCTGGCTCGTGGCGCTTCTGCGCGACGCTGGGTACGACGACGTCAAGATCCAGAGAACGCATCCCTTTCTCATCAAGGACGTCCAGAAGAGCGCGGTCTTCAGCGCGGCCTGCCGCTCACTCGAGCGCATCGCGGAGGTCGTCGGCGCGCCTGGGGAAGAGCGATCGGAGATCGCGCGATGGCGAGAACGATCAGCTCGCGCGGTCCAGGGCTCGTGGGACGATGAGCTCGGGCTCGCGCTGGACACGGACCTTCGCGCGGGCAAGCCGATCCGTGTCGCGACCAGCGCCGGCCTCTGCAGCCTCCTCGTGCCCGACATCGATCGAGCGATCGCCGAGCGCACCGAGCAGACACTCTTCGGACCGGACTTCGCGGGAGCAGCCGGCCTTGCGTTTCCGGTCGTTCTGAGCACCGCGCGCAGCTCACCGGAGTTCCGACCGCGCGCGTACTGGCGCGGTCCAGCGTGGCCCGTCATCAACTGGCTTCTCTGGTGGGGGTTGACCCAGCGGGGATCGGACGGATCCGCGGCACGGCTGCGCGCACCGAATCTCGCGCTGCTCTCGAGACCGGACGCGCACTTCGCCGAGTACTTCGAGCCGTTCACCGCTGAGCCGCTCGGCTCCCTCGATCAGTCGTGGACGGCGGCCGTCGCGCTCGACTGGCTCGCGACTCAGGAGGCGTCGGACTGAAGGCGGCTCGCATGTAGTGCGGCGCCCAAAAGGGGAGCCTCCGTCAACCGATCGGCCGGCGAGCAGCGGTCCAAAATCGTCGCGGCCCGGGACGCTTCGACAAAAGCGCCGCCGAAGAGATCCCAGGCATGCGCGACCCCGCCACCGAACACGAGGCACGTTGGCGCGAATCGGATGATCCACGGGTCGAGGAATTCGGCGAGTCCCGACCCGAACGCAGTGAAGGCAGCGCGAGCGGCCGGCTCGCCTTCGCGGGCGCGACGCGCGATATCGATCACCTGACCCGCGCCGCCGAAAGCGGCGGCAATGCCGCGGCTCGACAGCGAATCCTCGACCGCGCGACTGCGGAACGGCACGAGGTCGACCCGACCCTCCGGCGGCACCAGGGGTCCAGACGCGACGAGCTCGCCATCGGCGAGAAAGCCCGAGCCCAAACCCGTCCCGAGGGTCACGCCCATCGCGCGCGCATGTCCTCTGGCACCGCCGGCCCACCATTCGCCGAGGACGAAGGCGTGCGCGTCGTTGAGAAATCTCACCTGCTCCGGCCGCGCGAGTCCCAGTTCTTCCGCGAGTCGCGCCTTGAGGTCGGCTCCGTACAGCGCATCAAGCTTCCCGAGGCCGCGGATGAGCGAGACGCCGCGCTCGTAGTCGAACGGGCCGGGCGTCGCGACCCCCCAACGCGCGGTCGCAGGGAGGGCCACGTCCCTCGCCGCGCTGACCATCGTGCCGAGCGTCTCTTCGAGTGAACCTCGCGGGTCGAGTGACAAACGGCGCAGGCTTTTCGGCTCGAGGCTTGACTTCCCGAGATCGACGCGGGCGGCGCTCACGTGGGTTCCCCCGATTTCGAGCGCTCCGACGAGACCGGTCACACCACGAAAGCCTTCACGACCTTTCGCGGGCTCGGGCTGAGCGGGATGAGCTCGTATTCGCCGACCGCAGCCGGCACCACGATGGTCTCCGCGTATCGGAGTCGATGACGGCGGCCTTCCGCGGTGCGCACCTCGATCTCCTCGCCCTCCACGAGGTTGAGCACGTGAAAGCGACCGCCGGTCCGGTCGGGCACCGAGCTCTCGAAGTCGATGCGGTGAACCGAAAAGAACAGCTCCGGGTGCCGGGGGAACGCCACCTCGACATACCCGTCTCCGGCGCGGACGCCGATCGGTTCGGGGACGAGGTCGCGCACGGCCGAGCCGCGTCGCTCAGAGACGAGATTCGCGAACGCGTGATCGAGCTGGACCGGACGCAGGTCGCCGTCGAGGTCGGCACGAAGCCAGTCATAGAACCGCAGCGAGTAGAGGTATGGAGTCGCGCTGATCTCGAGAACGACAGTCCCCTCGCCGCTTCCGTGGGGGGTTCCGGCCGGCACGAGATAGAGCTGATGCCGGCGCGCGGGCACGGTCCGCACGAACTGCTCGATGTCGAGCGTCGTTCGATCGCGCAGCGAGACCTCGGCCGCGTTCTTGAAGGCGGCGACGTCAGTGTCGTCGCGCAGGCCCAGAAAGATCGAGCGTCGCGTGCCCTCGACCATCACGTAGTAGCTCTCGTGCTGCGCCACTTCGTGTCCGAACACCTCTCGCATGTACGTCTCGCGCGGATGGCAATGAACCGAAAGGTTGCCGCCGCCCACGGTGTCGAGGTAATCAAAGCGGATCGGAAATGCGCCCGCCGCCGCCCGTCCGGCGCCCAGCAACGCGACGTGCTCTCTGGCGACGACGATGTCCAGTGCGACCTCGATTGGACGATCGGTTCCGAAGAGCACACCGGCCTCCGGTGCGATCAGCTCGTAACCGAGGCCGAGGTTCGGCCCGCCGGGCGCACCGAGCTCCTCAGCCAACCATCGTCCGCCCCACGGCTCGGGCAGAAAGGTGGGGCGCGTTCGGAATGGTCCGCGTACGAGATCCCGGAGAGAGGCCGAGAGCACGTTCGCGTTCATCGAGCGTGGCTCATCCGGGTCGGTCAGATCGATGTATCGCCCCCAGCGCTCCGCGAGCTCGCGCCGGTGCCGATCCTCCATCGGCCAGTCGATGAAAAGGAGACGACGCACGTCACCACGTGCCTGCGCGGTTTGGCCGAGGTTCGGCGCACGCCCCGCTTGGACTTCCTCGAGCCCAAGGCGTTTCGGCAGATCGGCGTACCAGAGGCGGTCGTGCCGAACGAGCGCGCTCCCAGGCCCGAACACGACCGTGATCGCCGGCGACGCGTCCGGATCAGGAAGTCCTTTGAAGAGAGACGACAGCGGCGCGTCATGGATGGTCGCGAAGACCGGGTCACCCCGCAGGACCGTCGCGTCTGTCCGCTTCTCGATCTCGGGCCACGCCGCGAATCGCTCGCGCATGTCGACGAGGAGCGGCTTCGTGCCGTCGGCCTCGAGCGCGGTCACCAGTCTCGCCATGAACCGTGTCCACGGAGCCGCAGCCGGCCCATCGATCGCCACCACCCCTGAGCTTCCGACGAGAGCGGCGACGAGCGATTCGTATCCGTAGTCGATACCGCCGCCTATGACGGGATAGCGAGGTTCGAGGTCGTACGGCATCGGTCGAGGCTACGCTGGACCGCGGATGCATACCCGAACGGGGCGGCTCCTGCCCTACACGCTTCTTCTCCCTTCGATCGTCTTCCTCGCGGTCCTCATCGTCATCCCCATGGCGCAAGCGTTGTTGCTCTCATTCGCGACCGACAGCGGCGGATTCACGCTCGAGAATTTCCGGCGCATGCTCGCGGACGTCAGCTTCAGCGACGCCTGGCGCAACACCTTCCTTCTCCTCCTCCTCATCGTCCCGCTACAGGTGGCGCTGGCACTGGCGATGGCGCTGCTGGTCAACTCTCGCTTCCGCGGCCACCGCTGGTTCTTCCTGATCTACACGATCCCGCTTGCGGTCTCCGATCTCGCCGCAGGACTCCTGTGGCTCGCAGCCTTCACCGAGCGGGGCTATCTCAACAGCGAGCTGCAGAACGCCGGCGTGATCGGTCAGCCGGTGCTGTGGCTGTCGTTCGACAACTTCGCGGGTCTCGTCACCGCGATCGTCATCGCGGAATCGTGGCGCACGACCGCGATGGTCCTGCTGGTGCTCATCGCAGGTCTCGAGCTCATACCGCGCGACGTTCTCGAGACGGCCGAGCTCTTCGGCGCGAGCCGATTCCGCCGCACGGTCCACGTGGTGCTCCCGCTCCTGCGGCCGAGCCTTCAGTCGGCGCTCGTCATCCGGACGATCTTCGCGTTCCAGACGTTCGCCGTCGTGTTCGCTCTCGCCGGCCGCAACCTGCCGGTGCTCGCCGGCGAGGCGTACAGCTGGTACGCGACGAACCAGGACGAGCGCCTCGCCGCCGCGTACGGCGTGGTCATCCTCGGTCTCAGCATCGCCGCGATCGTCGTGTATCTGCGCCTGCTCGGCCCCCGCGAGGCGGAGGTCCAGCGATGAACGCACGGGTGCTCGACCGGACGCTTCTCTACGGCAGCGCCGTCGTTCTGGCGATCTGGGTCCTGATCCCGTTCTACCTGATCGCGGTATCCGCATTCACGCCACAGTCGAACATCGCCGACTACCCGAAGCCGCTCCTGCCGAGTGCCGTGTCGATCGCGACAATGCAGCTCTTCCTCGAGTCGAGCGGCATCGTTCCGGCTGTGCTGAACAGCGTCATCGTCGCGCTCCTGACGGTCGTCGTTGGATTAGCGCTCGGCGTCCCGGCCGCCTACGCCCTCGCGCGGCTCCGCTTCCGCGGCCGCGAGGCGTTCCGCGCCGTCGTACTCGTCACCAAGATGTTCCCGATCGCCATCCTCGCGATCCCGCTGGCGGTGATCTTCGTTCGGCTCGGCCTCTACGACAACCTCATCAGCGTCGCTCTCGTCCACGCCGCGATGGCGCTTCCATTCGTCATCCTCATCGTCGGGGGCGCATTCGTTGCGTCCTCGACCGACCTTGAGGAGGCCGCCGAGACCCTCGGGTCCAGTCGCTGGGGCGCCTTCCTCCGGGTCGCCCTTCCCCCGGCGATGCCGGGCCTGGCCGCCGCCGCGATTTTCGCGTTCGTGATCTCGTGGAACGAGGTCTTCGCCGCATCGATCCTCACGGTGCGCACGCGCACGCTTCCAGCGCAGATCCTCGCGTCGCTTTCGACGTCGCCGCTCGCGCTGAAGCTCGTCGCGGGGTTCTTCATGGTGCTGCCCGCGGTCGTGTTCATCATCCTCATCCGCCGATACGTGCGCGCGGTCTGGGGACCCCGCTGATGGACGCGACGCCGCTCGACCGCCACAAGTCGTACAAGCCGCTCGACGTCGGCAACGGGATCGTCTCCGGAGCTGTCACGCCGAGTGGCCGCTGGCTGTCGCTCGGGATCGCGCATCCACTTCACGGCCGTATCGAGCTGACGCGGATGGACCCGTTCGCGGGAAGCCGATTCGATCAATCCGAGGTGCGCGCGTATCGCGAGTCGCTCGCCGATCCGAAACGTCCGAGCTTCGGCTTCGATCTATTGGATGTGGAACCGCGCTCGGTCTGGCTCGCGGAGGACTCCTTTCCGAGCGCGATCGTCGACCGGCCCGAGGGCCGCTTCGAGTCGACCGTCGTCGCGCCGGCGGGCCGCAGCGGCGCGGTCCAGATCGTCCGGATCAGGGCGAGGATGGAGATCCGCGGGCCGACCTGGACGAGCACCATGCGCCTCGCGCGGGCCGAGTACACGCAGCTCACGGCCGGCGGCCCGCTGCCGGACGCACCCAACCACAACCGCGTCTCGATGCATCAGCGCAATGACTGGCCGGACAGCCTGTTCCTGATAGAGGATCGTGCGCTCGGCGCCGCCGCCACCGTCGCGGCGACCTACGCCGAGATCGGCGCGGGAACGGAGACCGCCGCGATCCTCGTGGTCTCCCTTGGGCTCGACCCTGTGGCGACGATGACCGAGGCCCACGAGCTCGCGCGTGACGCCGAGACCCTCGTCGCAAAGCAACGTACCGAGCGCCGCAAGCTATGGACTGGGCTGGATCTGGCGCCGTTGCATCCCGGGCGTCGCGGCGTCGTGTACGCGATGGACTGCGCTGCCTCACGGATCGGCGACGTCGTTCCCATGCTTGCCGATCACGAGATCCTGCCCCTCGTGTGGACGCGGGACGCCTACTACGTCTGCCGTGCGCTCCTCGCGGTCGGTCCGCGCGATCCGGGGATCGCGCCGCTTGTCGAGGGATTCATCCGCTGGAGCTTCGATGCTGCCGAAACCGTCGAGGGCTGGTGGCCGCGCGCCTCGCTCGCGTCGGGGGCCATCAAAGATCCCGCGTTCCAGCTGGACCAGCAGCTCTATCCCCTCCTTCTTGTAGCCGACCACGCGCGCCTTGCGGGTGATGCCTCTCTGCGCGAGCGTTTCGCGGGACCGTGTGCCGGCGTGATCGATCGTCTTCTGGAGGCCCGCTCGCCGTTTGGGCTCATCGCAACATCGGAGACGCCGGCCGACGATCCGCTGACGCAGCCATTCCACTTCTCGAGCCACGTCCTGCTCTGGCGCGTCCTCGCGGCGTTCGGTCGCGACGCTCACGCTGCCGAGGTTCGCGACGCGACGCTGCGACATTTCACAAGCGAAGGCCGGTTCGCCTATGCGGTCGCCGGCCCCGACGCGGCGAACCCACGGCACTACCACGACGCGAACGATTTTCCGACGGTCTTCGCACCCGGGTGGGGGTTCTGCTCGGTCGACGATCCGCGGTGGCGCGCCACGATCGACTTCGCATGGAGCATCGCGAACGAGGGCTACTTCGCGGGCACGCTCGCCGGGCTCGGCTCAGTCCACACTCCGCATCCGTGGCCGCTCGGCGATCTGCAGGAGATCGTCATCGCTCGTGTGACGAACGACCCGGCGCGGCAACAGCGCGCGAGAGAACGCCTCGCCCGGGTGGAGACCTGGGACGGGATGCTTCCCGAGGCCTACGACGAGACGAGCGGCGCGGTCGCGTCGCGGCATTGGTTCGCGTGGCCGGCGGCGCTTCGCGCGCTCCTCGAACGCGAACCTAAACTCACGGCGCCGTGAGCCGACCCACGCTCATCACGATCATCGGCAAGAGCGCGAAGGATCCACGTGATCCCGTCCCGGAGAAGGCGTTGCGCATGGCCGAGGAGGTTGGTCGTCTCATCGCCGAGCGCAAGGGCATCGTCGTCACGGGTGGGCTCTCCGGTGTCATGGAAGCGGTGAGTCGCGGCGCCAAGAGCGCGGGCGGCGTCGTGATCGGCATCCTGCCGGGATTCGACAAGGGGGATGCCAACGAATACGTCGACATCGCCATCACGACAGGAATGGGCTGGATGCGAAACACGCTCACCGTCCGCGCGGCGGACGCGGTGATCATGATCTCGGGTGGGATCGGCACGTTGAACGAGCTGACCGTCGCGTACGAGCTCAAGCCCACCGTGATCCTCGAAGGCACCGGCGGCTGGTCGTCGCGCATGCGCGAGGTCGCCTACGGCGGCAAGCACCTCGAGGAGGCGAAGATCGCGGAGCTGCACTTCGCCCAGACGCCCGCGCAGGCGGTCGAGATGGCGTTCGCGCTCGCCGCGGGCGGCTCGACCGGCCGGGACTCCGCGCGCGAGTACCGCTGATGAGCGTCGCACCCCTCCGGCATTGGACCGCTCTTCTTCCACTCGCGATGTCGATCGCTGCACTCGCGTTGGTGCTCGGTCATGTCGCAGGCGGTGGTGTCCGCGAGGCCGACGAGGGGACCGCGGCTCACCTCTGGCAAATCCTCATGGCGGCGCAGGTGCCCCTCGTTGGGTTGTTCGCCATCGTGTGGCTGCCCCGGGCTCCACGAGAGGCGATGCTCGTGTTGGCACTGTTGGTTTCCGTCGTGCTCGCCAATCTCGCGGCCCTCAGCTACTTCAACCTGTAGGTCCCCACTAGAGCGGCGGCGCGCCGATCGGCGGCAGCGTCGCTTCGCACCACGCTGCGGCCGTCATGAGGCGCCGGTCGTCACCGGGCGCGGCGACGAGCTGCAGACCGAGTGGCAACCGGCTGGGTCCGAGGCCACTCGGGATCACGATCGCTGGGGCGCCGAGGAGAGACCACCGTGTGCAGAACCGTGGGTCGCCGGTCGTCTCGGGGGTCGGAGCCTCGCCCACCGTGGCGGGCGTCAGGATCGCGTCGTACGGCGTGGCCCAGGGCGCGAACGCTTCGGCCAAACGCTGACGCGCTCGCAGCGCCTCGCGATAAAAGTCATCCTTGATGCCGGCGCCGTCGGCCAGATGCGAGCGCACGATCTCGCTCACGAGCGTCTCGCGTCCGCGCAGGTCGCGCTCCATCGCGCGAGCTTCCTCGTAGAGCATGATCGTGCGGAGGACGCGCTGCGCGTCGTCAAGTCCGGGCGGGGGAGCGGGCCACGCGATGGGATAGCCGGCAGCAGCGAGCCGGTCGACGTCGGCTTGAAATCGTTTCTGCACCGCGTCGTCGGCGTGCTCCCACTCCCCGGTGCGGAGCGCCGCGAGCCTCGGCGGCGTCCGGTCGTTTGACCACCACCGTTCCCCCGGCTCGCCGGCCATGGCCGCCGCAAGACTCGCGGCTTCGCGGACCGATCGGGCGAACCCCCCGACCTGGTCGAGGGTCTCCGACGTCACGAACATGCCTTCGCGTGAGAGCCGCCCGAAGCTGGGCTTGAACCCGACCACGCCGCAGAACGCCGCGGGGCGGATCACAGAGCCGTTGGTCTGGCTTCCGATCGCCAGCGGAACGACGCCTGCGGCGACAGCCGCCGCCGATCCCATCGAAGACCCGCCGGACGTGCGCGACAGGTCCCACGGATTTCGCGTGGGTCCCGGATGCGCCATCGCGAGCTCGGCCGTGACGGTCTTCCCGACGATGATCGCTCCCGCGGCGCGAAGATTTCGCACCACTTCCGCATCGCTCTCCGCGATCCGGCCGGCGTACAGCGCGCTGCCGCGCTCGGCCGGGGCGCCCGCCGTGTCGAAGATGTCCTTCACCCCGACCGGGACTCGCATCAGGGCGCCGGTCGCGCGCGTCGCGACCAGGGCCGCGTCCATGAGCAGGGAGTTTTCTGCGTCGAAGTAAACGAACGCATGAAGACGCGGCTCGGTCTCTCCGAAGCGCCGGACGCTGGCCTCCACCGCCGAGCTCACGGCGGGATGATGCTCCGACCGGGTCAGCTTCTTTTTGCGCGGTCTTTCGCGTGGCCGGCCCGACGCAGGACGAGCAGCTCCCGGAGCTCCGCAAACCGGTCCCGTAGCCACCTTCGGTCGCGCTCCGCCATGCGGACCATCGTCGCGGCCATCGCGACGAGCTCGTCGGTCTCAAGCTCTACGAGCGACGCAGCCTCGGCCTCACCCACGCCCGTCGCGGCGAGGAGGAGCGCCGCCGGGATGCCCAGGACAGCGGAGAGACGCGCGAACACGGCGGCACGCGGCTGCTGGATGCGGCCGGCCTCGAGCTCGGCGATCGCAGCGCGCGAGATGCCGACGCGGCGCGCGAGCTCAGCCTGAGTGAGGTGCAGTTCCTCGCGCGCAGATCGCACCGCCAGTGCGAGAGGAGGCCGTGACGCGGATTTCGCGATGACAGGACGCTAGCACGATGTCAGTCCACGCCAGTCATCTGACTGAACGTCAGTATACTGACAACATGCTTTTGATCGGCGCGGATCATGTCGCGGCGGTCACCGGCGGCGATGCGATGCTGCTTCTTGCGATCCCGGTCGCATGGATCTTGGGGGTCATCGTGTTCGTCGCGGTCAAGCTCCACTCTCGCTGACGATGGCCGAGACCCTCCAGGCCATCCTCGCGATCACGCTGATCGATCTCGCGATGTCCGGCGACAACGCGCTCGTCATTGGGATGGTCGCGCGCGGCCTGCCCCGGTCGCAGCGCCGCAAAGCGATCGTGTTCGGGGCGGGCGCCGCGGTCGCGCTTCGCGTGGCCGCGGCTGCTGCGGTCACCCTGCTTCTCACCGTCCCCTATTTGCAGCTCATCGGTGGTCTCGCGCTGGTCGTGATCGCGTACCGGCTTGTCCGCCCAGACGGGGGTCAGGGCCACAAGGTCCGCGAGGTCACGACCCTCCGCGCGGCGATCGTCACGATCCTCGCCGCGGACTTCGCCATGAGCCTCGAGAACATCCTCGGGGTCGGAGCGGCCGCTCACGGGAACATCGCACTGCTCCTGTTCGGGCTTGGCCTGTCGATCCCGATCGTGCTTTTCGGGAGCGGGATCGTCGTCGGTCTCCTCGAGCTGTTCCCTCAGGCCACCTGGGTCGGCGCGCTCGCCATTCTCTGGACGGCGGCCGACCTCATCGTGAGCGAGCCCGCGCTTGCCGTGCTGCACGAGCTGCCGTATGTCGAACTCCTCCTGACGCTTGTGTTTTTCGCGATCGTCGTGGCCGCGCGCTTCCGGCACGCGGCGCTCGCCCGATTGGGTGCGCGGCCGCAGCGCCCTGCCGACCGGCGGGAGCGGCGCGCTTCCTGATCGTCCGGCGCATCGTCACGCGCGGCGCCCATCCTTTGGGTAGGTTCGGAAGCGTCGCGCGGACCTGCTGAAAGCCGGCCTTCCGGAACATCGGCTCCGTCCCGAAAAACGCGAAGTCGTCGTTCACCCGCTTGCGTGTCGCCCGCGGGTACGCCTCCACTGCGGCAGCGCCACGATGCCCGGCGTAGTCGACCGCCGCCCGGATCATCGCGATCGCAAGGCCGCGTCCGCGGTGTCCGCGGCGCACGGTGATGCACGGGATGACCCATGCCGGCACATCGTCGACCGGAGGCGTGGCGCGCGAATTTTCGATGACCGTGAAGTCGTGGCGCGGTCCGAGCGAGATGAAGCCGATCGGCTCGCCGTCCTCGTACGCGACGAGACCGGCGGAGTTTTTGCGGCGGCGCGCCAGCTTGGCGAGCACGGCGCGGCGCCGGTCCTGGCCCGTGCCGGCGGGCCCGCCGGTGACACCGAGCGCCCGTTTCTGTGCGGCGGTGAATCGCGGGAACAGATCCCAGCACGAGGCGCCCCACGTGCCCGTAGTCACGGTCTTCACGTCATCAACGCGCGCCGCTGTGAGTGGCCGGATCTCTAGCTTGCGGTCGCGAGCTGTCGCCATCGCTTCTTGGACAGTCTGCGTATCCGGCTCTCGGCCTGTTCGCGCCAGCGTGCGGTGCCGAGCCCGAGCTCTACGAGCGTCTCCATCATCTGCAGGGCGCGCTCTAGGTTTCCGCGCCGCTCGAGGTGACGTGCGTACGCGAGCGCCAGCTTCGCGCGAAGCGCGTTGTCTCCGTCGTAGTACGCGCTCTCGTAGCACGCGAACGCCGCCTCAATCTCGCCGGTGCGCTCGAACACGCGCGCCAGCGCGAAGGCCGCGGGGGCGTGATCCGGCGCGCGGCCGGTCCGCGCGGCCAAGACCGCGCGAGCGACACGGTCGGTGATGCGCACGAGCGAGATCACGTCGCGCGCGTTGTGCTCCAGGACCGGCGCGATGATCGTGGGATCTCTTTTGCGCAGGTAATGGAAGTACGCATCGGGTATGAGCCATCCCGGGATGTCCGCGGTGCGACCCTCATCCAGGACGCTTTCCTCGAGCTGTTTCAGGGTTGTCGAGCCGAATCGGTCGCGCCAGAGCCGCCGGGCGGGATG
>DATLPP010000024.1:0-3762 GCA_035535615.1 Candidatus Udaeobacter sp. | reverse complement strand
TCGTCGACGAAGCGCTCGATGGGATTCTCGCCGCTCATCCAACGATGCTGAGGGCCGTCTCCGAGGACCATCGCGCCGTCGCGCGCGCCGACGCGCCTATCAAGGGCCACGTTGGCATCGTGACCGGCGGCGGCTCCGGCCACCTGCCGCTCTTCCTCGGCTACGTCGGTATGGGTCTGTGCACCGCGGTCGCGGTCGGGAATGTCTTTTCGTCGCCGTCCGCTGAGCAGATCCTCGCAGCGACGCGAGCGGCTCACGGCGGCACCGGCGTTCTCTACCTCTACGGGAATTACGGCGGCGACGTCATGAACTTCGATCTCGCGGGCGAGCTCGCCGCCGGTGAGATCGAGACCGACACCGTGGTCGGCATCGACGATGTCGCGTCTGCCCCGCCCGAACGATCGTCCGAGCGCCGCGGAGTCGCGGGCCTCTTCTCCGCGTACAAGTGCGCGGGAGCGGCGGCCGAGAAAGGCGCGTCTCTCGCGGAGGTCACTGCCGCCGCTCGTTCCGCGGTCGCAAGCACCCGGTCGATGGGCGTTGGTCTTTCGCCGACGATCCTGCCGGCGGCCGGCAAACCAACGTTCGAGCTCGGGCCAGATGAAATGGAAATCGGCATCGGCATCCACGGCGAGCGCGGGGTTCGTCGCGGCCGCCTCGAGAGCGCGGATCGGATCGCGGCCGACCTTCTCGAAAAGATCGCCGCCGACCTTTCGCTCAGGCGCGGCGACACGGTCGCGGTCCTCGTAAACGGGCTCGGCGCGACACCGCTCGAGGAGCTGTACGTCCTGTACCGGCACGTGCGGCGGGATCTGGATCGGATGGGCGTCGTCGTGCGCCGGACATACGTAGGTGAGTTCGCGACGAGTCTCGAGATGGCCGGCGCCTCGCTCAGCGTCATGCGGCTCGATGACCAGTTGACACGGCTGCTCGACGCACCGGCGCGATCCCCCTTCTTCCGCGAGTGACCGGCGCCGAGCTGCGCGTCCTCCTGGATCGAGCGCTCGAGCTTTTGGCGAAGAACGAGGGCGAGCTTCGCGACCTCGACAGCGCGATCGGCGACGGCGATCTGGGTATCACGGTGAGCCGCGGCGCGGCGGCCGCGCGCAAATCGATCGCCGCGTTGGCCGCGAATTCGATGCCCTCCGAGGTCATTCGCACGCTCGCGACGACGATCGCCAGCGCGAATCCATCGAGTTTTTCAGCGCTGGTCGCGACGGGCCTGCTCGCCGCGTCGCGCTCGGTCGCAGGACGCGAGTCGCTGACCGCCCACGACGTGGTGACGATGGCGCAGCAGGCGATCCCCGCCATCGCGAAGCGCGGAAAAGCGGAGATCGGCGACAAGACGATGCTCGATGCGCTTGTCCCGAGCATTGCCGCCCTCGAAGCGACTGCGTCGGACGAAGCGCTCGAGGCCATGATCGCCGCGGCGCGCAAGGGCATCGAGGACACGACCGCCACTGTCTCGCGCAAGGGTCGCGCTGCGTGGCTCGGCGAACGAACGATCGGCCATCCCGATCCTGGTGCGACGGCGTACCTCAGATTTCTCGAGGCGCTGCAGCAAGCCTGGGTCCGGTCTTAGGTTTTGCGCTCCATCTGCACACCCGTGCCGGCAAAGCACATGACGAACTTGAGCGTCTTGTTGCCGGTGTTGCGAATGCTGTGGAATCCGTCAGCCGGCGACATGATGCAGAACGATCCGGCGCGGATCGGGCTCGTCTGCTCGCCGACGTGCACCTCGCCCTCGCCCTCGAGGACGAAGAACCCCTCCTCGACGTAGCGATCGGCGACCTTGTGCCGGTGCACCGGGATCTCCTTGCCGGGGTCGATCTCGGCGGCACCGAACGTCAGCTGCGACGATCCCTCCGCGGCGTCGAAGTAGATCGCGCGACGAACCCCGGGGATGACATCGCCAAGCGATTTGTCGGCGCGATTGGTCACTCGCATGACGAGCACTCTACGGTGGTTGGTCACTGCTCGCCCCGTCATAAGGCAGGTGCGCAGCCGCCAGCATTTCGCGGACGTCGGCGTCATCCGAAACTAAAGGAAGCCGCGGGCGGTCGATTTTTCAACCACCGCCCGCAGCCACACTCGCTCTCTAGTGGAGCTCGATGCTGCCGTCGAGCAACGTACCGCTGTTGGCGTAGCCGTCGCTTAGGGTGAGGCTGAACGCGCCGATCCCTGCCGGGCCGTGGACCGCCACGGCCGCGAAGGTCACAGGGTTGCCGTTGTCGGTGCCACTCCCGAGCAGAGTGACGCTGTCGGTCGCGTCGTTGAAGACGACCGACTGGAACTCCGTCGCTTGGAAGTTCATGTTCGCGTCGTCGTCTCGAGCCTGGAGATCTTCTTTGTCCTGATCCTCGCAGCGATCCTTGTCCATCGAGAAGCTCGCCTTGCCCCTGCCTTTCGAGTGGATATCGCCGTTGCCGTCAGCTTCGTGGCACACCGGCGGCGGTGCGTTTTGGACCGAGGCCTTGAAGTTGTAGCAACACACGCCATCGATCTCGAGCGGAACGGTGTCCGATTCCGCGGTCGTGTTGTTCTCGGCACCTTCCTGGATCGAAGCGGCGAGGGCGTAACCGCCGACTTCTTCAAGCAGGCTGGTTGCGGCCGTCGCGGATGTCATGCCGATGTCTCCGACGCGCACCGCGATCGTCACGGTGCATGGGTTGGAAGGGGATGGGCTCGCTGGACACGTGATCGTGCCGGACTCGGCTATCCCTCCGAAACCTGGCTCCGGATATGTGAGCACGTGCGGGAAACACGCGGAGACCGAGCACAGGTCGATGCTCTGCACTTTTCCCGCGTAGTACGAAGGTTGACTGGTGGGCGTGTTTTCCATAGCCGCGTAGTAGAGGGTGTCTCCGAATTGCCAACGGGTCACGTACTGCACGTTCGTCGTCCCCGCGATCGCCGCCGCCGTGAGAGCCGGGTTTGAAAGATCGATGACGCGCGCACTGACATTCAGAGTCGACCCGTCGGCGGAGAGATGCATGCTGCTGCCGAGGATGTCCATTCCCCGCTGGTCGCTGCCACCGATCACCGGAAACAGCCCGTCGGCGGGCGGATCGTTGAGGCCACCGACCGGCGCGTTCGAGGGCCCGGTGACCGGCGTCCCGAAGACGCCGAGACCCGAGGACTGACGAGCGACCGTGATAACCCCCGCACCAGGATGATCGACGAACGCCGACGGGTTCACGAGCCCGCCTACTGTCTGAACGAGCCCATTCGATGTGTCGTCATAGACGATCTCGGCCGCGCCGGTCTTGTCGATGGTGACCACAAAGAAGTCGGCGAGGTTTCGGTTGCCCTGAGTCTCGATGCAGCCGGTGCCCATTAGGCAGATGTCGTTGTAGTGCATCGGATGCGGCGTGACCTTGACCAGGGTCTTCGTTGGCTGCGCGCCCGTCACTGCGCCCGTTGAGTTGGTCGGAAAGACAACCTGGGACATGAAGACGTTCCAGGCCTGGTTGCTTTGGGTGCTCGGGTCGACGTTCCGGTCGGACCCGTACCAGACCGCGTCAGCCCTCCCCGGTCCGCCGGCCTTGATCCACGGGAAGACGTTCACTGCGTCGCCGGTTCCGGTCGACGCGTCGCTCACCTGGACCGGCGGTGTCCAGCTGCTCCATCCGCTGGCCGCGCTCGCCGCGCTTACGAAGACCTGCCGCAGACTCGGAGTGCTGCTGCTGATGCACCAGACGAGGATGAGGTTGCGGGCGCTGTCCATCGACAGCACCGAGAAGAGCGTATCGGGGGATCCGGTCG
>DATLPP010000023.1:0-1687 GCA_035535615.1 Candidatus Udaeobacter sp. | reverse complement strand
GCGCGGCTCGTCGCGGTACACCGTTGCCCGGTCGCACCGAACGCGCCGCCCGCCACGCTCTCGGCCGCCTTCTCGAGGTCGGCGTCTTCCATCACGATGACGGCGTTCTTGCCGCCCATCTCGAGCTGGACCTTGCAGAGGCGCTTCGCGGCTTGCGCGTAGAGGCCTCGCCCCACCGCGTTCGAACCGGTGAAGGAGATCGCTATCACGCGCTTGTCATCGATGATCGCGCGAGAGAGCGCGTCGCCAGGTCCGAGCACCATGTTCAGGACCCCCTTCGGGACGCCTCCGTCAACGAAGCACTGGACAACCTGCGCCGCACAGAGTGGCGTCAGCGTCGCGGGCTTGAAGACGACGGCGTTCCCCGCGACAAGCGCGGGCGCGATCTTCCACGCGGGGATGGCGACAGGGAAATTCCACGGCGTGATGCAGGCGACCACGCCGAGCGGGTCGCGGACCGTGTAGATGAACGTTCCGCGCTGCGTCGATGGGATCGTCTCGCCGTTGAGGCGCGCGCCCTGACCGGCTGCGAAGCGCACGTTCGCGACGGCACGATCGACCTCGGCGAGGGATTCCGCGAGGGTCTTCCCCTCCTCCTGCGTGAGCAGACGCGCGAGCTCCACGCGCCGCAGCTCCATGAGGTCGGCGGCCTTTCGCACCATGTCGCCCCGCTGCGGCGCGGGCGTGTGCCGCCACTCCGGATATGCACCCGCGGCGGCGTCGATCGCGCGGACCACGTCCTCCGGCCTTGAGATGGTCGCGTCGCCGAGCGACTCGCTGCTACGAGCCGGATTGATGTCGCGGACGTGTTCGCGCGAGGCCGACTCCTCCCATGCGCCGCCGATGTAATTCAGTGCTGATTGGGTCGCCACCGTCACGGTTTCACCTGCTCAATCTCTCGGCTTCGCCTAGAGACACGCTCAAGGCTGATGGAGTTAGATCGTCGCGGCAAAGCCGCTCCGCTCTCACGGTTTCACCATGTCGTCGTACATATCCGGTCGGCGGTCCCGGTAGAACTGCCACGTATTGCGGACCTCGCGCACGAGATCCATGTTCAGGTCGGCCACGAGAAGCTGCTCATCTTTCTCGGACGCCTGCGCGATGATCTTGCCACGCGGGTCCGCGAAGTAGCTCGAGCCGTAGTAGTCGTTCGGGCCGAACTCTTTCTCCTGCCCCACCCGGTTGATCGTCCCCACCCAGTAGCCGTTCGCGATCGCGTGCGCGGTCTGCTCGATGAACCAGAGGTGCATCGACAGACCGCGCGACGTCGCGGAGGGGATGAAAACGAGCTCCGCTCCATGAAGGCCGAGCATCCGCGCACCCTCGGGGAAGTGGCGGTCGTAGCAGATGTACACGCCGACCTTGCCAACTGCGGTGTCGAAGACCGGGTATCCCATGTTGCCGGGCCGGAAGTAGAACTTCTCCCAGAACCCGTTCACATGCGGGATGTGGGTCTTGCGGTACTTGCCGAGGTACTTCCCGTCGGCGTCGATCACGGCTGCGGTGTTGTAGTAGACGCCGACCTGGTCTTCCTCATACATCGGGGCGATCAGCACCATCGAGTGCTTCTTCGCGAGCTCCTGCATGAGCTTTGTGGTCGGGCCGTCCGGTATTTTTTCCGTGTAGCTGTAGTGCTTGGTGTCCTGCACCTGGCAGAAATACGGTCCGTAAAAGAGCTCCTGCATGC
>DATLPP010000022.1:0-11971 GCA_035535615.1 Candidatus Udaeobacter sp. | reverse complement strand
ACGCACGAGCTCGTGGTCGCGGTGGATCTCGAGCTCCAGGTCGTAATGCCGCCCGAGTGTGGCTATAGACCACACCGCGAAACCGATGCCGAGCACGGTCAGACCGAGTCCGACCCACTGGAGCGGCTCGGGAAGGGCGAGCTCGGGCCCGGGACGCGCCGCGATGACGATGTACGGGACGACGAAGAAGTACGCGACGTAGTGCGCGAGCCCGCGCGATCGCGCGACCGTCGCTCCGCGCCGCGCCACGCCGCGGATCCGCGAGAGCTGCGCGACGACCATGAAGGTAACGATGCCGGCGACAGAGACGAACGTCACGAGTGACGAGCTCACGGTCCAATACTCCTAGACTCGCGCGCCATGCATGTCGCCTGGCTGGGTGAGCCCTCGTCTCTGGACGCCACGACCGTCGGTGGTAAGACCGCGAATCTGGGTCGCCTTGCGACCTCTTTCCGGGTGCCGCCGGGCTTCTGTCTTGACGCGTCGGCGTTCGACGAGCTCCGCCCGGCGCTCGACGGCGATGTCTCGGCCCGCCTGCGGCTCCGCGAGCTGGTCGCCGCCTCGTATGCCGATCTCGCTCGCCGCGTCGGCGAGCGCGAGCCGCGGGTGGCGGTGCGGTCGTCGGCGATCGGCGAGGACTCCGGGGATGCGTCGTTCGCGGGCCAGCACGACACGGTGCTCGACGTCAGCGGTGTGGACGCGGTCGTCGACGCGCTTCTCGACTGCTGGCGGTCGGTGTATTCCGAGCGCGCCACGGCGTACCGGAAGCAGCGCGGCATCGCCGGAGCGCCACGGATCGCGGTGCTCGTGCAGCTCATGGTCCCCGCCGATGCATCGGCCATCGCCTTCAGCGCCGATCCGGTGAGCGGCGCGCGCGACCTCGTCGTCGTAAACGCGGCACGCGGGCTCGGTGACGCGATCGCCTCAGGAACGATCACTCCTGACAGCTACACCGTGCGCAAGCGCGATCTCGTCATCACGTCCCGGGCGTGCGTCGATGGCGGCGCGGTCTCCGACGCCGACATCGTCGCGATCGCGCGCCTTGCGATCCAGCTCGAGACGGTCATGAGCGGACCGGTCGACATCGAGTGCGCGCTGCGCGACGGCGAGCTGCACCTTCTCCAGTGCCGTGCGATCACAACCCTCGCCGACGAATTCCCGGTCACCTGGCAGGATCCCGAGGACGCGAAGCTGACGTGGGAGCGAGAAGACGCGCATTTCGACCACGTGTTCGCGCCTCTGGGGACCGAGTTCGTCACCCACGGGCCGGACTACGGCATTCGAAAGCGACTCGCCGCGATCGGCTTCCCGCTGCTCGTCCGGCACCTGCCATTCAACGGGCGCTTCTACGCGAGCGAGAAACCGCTCGTGTCCGAAGACCGTATGTCCGAGGAGCTCACGCGCGCGGTGAATTTCCGGCGCGCGTTCGCACGCACGCTCCGGCGCCAATGGGACGATGAGCTCCTCCCCGAGCTCCACGAGCACTACGCGTGGATGCGCGGGCTCGCTCTCGCAGGGATGTCCGGCGATCAGGCGGCCGAAGCGTGGCTCGAAATGTGGCGCCGCGTGAATCGGATCTGGACCATCCACTTCATCATCACGGGGTCGGCATATCCGGTGATGGAAGAGCTCGCGCAGGCGTACGAACAGCTTGTTGGCGGGAACGGCGCGGATGCGCTCGCGATCACGCAAGGCCAGGCCCCGACGCTGCAGCGGCTCGAGCGCGATCTGCACGGACTAACGGAAAGCACGCGCCGCTGGCCCGCGGTCGCGACGGCATTGGGCGAAGGTGCGCGCTCGGTCGTCGAGCTCGCTCGTCTCGAAGGCGGCGTGGAATTCGCGCGCGCGCTCGATGCCTTCCTCGGTGCGCACGGCGATATCGGACAGGAGAATTTCGACATCGAATCGGCGGCGTGGCGCGACGATCCCTCGAAGGTCCTGACCGTGCTCGCGCAACGCCTGCGATCGGATGGCGAGCACCCGGACGCCCGCGGCGCCCGCGTGCGCGCTCGCGCCACCGATACCCTCGACCGAGCGCGAGCGCGTCTGGCCGACCGCCCGGAGGACCGCGCCCGCTTCGAGGAGGTGCTCGCCGCGGCCGCGAGCGCCGGCCCGCTCACCGAAGAGCACAACTACTGGATCGACCGCGTGTCCCAGGCGCACGTTCGCCGCATCTGTCTCGCGTTCGGCGAGCGGCTCGTGCAAGATGGCGCGCTCTCTTCGGCGGACGAGATCTTTCTTCTCTACGTGCCCGAGATCGCGAGGGCGCTCCGTGCGCCGAAGTCCCTTGGCGAGCTGGTCTCGCGAAGACGCCACGACCTCGCGCGGTGGCGGCGCCTCGCATCGCCAAAAACGATCGGCGCCCCACCCGCCGGGCCCGAACTCATCACGCCAGGCGTCGCCGTGGAGCGGACTTCCTTCGAATACACCGTCGCGCAGGATGACCGGTACACGCTCAAGGGCGTCGGTGCTTCGGCCGGCCGCGCACGTGGGCCCGCACGCCTCATCACCGGCGACGGGGACTTCTCGAAGATGCGCGCCGGTGACGTCCTCGTCTGCCGGCAGTCGACGGTCTCGTGGGCGCCGCTCTTCACGCTCGCCGCCGCCGTGGTGACCGAGATCGGCGGATCGCTCTGTCACGCCGCGGTCGTGGCGCGCGAGTTCGGGGTTCCGTGTGTCGTCGCGACCGGCGGGGTGCTGTCGACGGTCGCCGACGGCGAGCCTCTTGAGGTCGACGGTTCGGCGGGGACGGTGCGCCGGCTGTTTCCGGTCACGTGGAAGGATCCTGAGGACGCGAGGCTCCTGTGGCGCCGCGACGATGCGCACGTCACGCAGGTCATCACGCCGCTCGGGAGTGAGTACACGCGGCACGGCGCCAATTACGGCATGAGACGGCGCGATGAGGAGCTCGGCTCACCCGTGCTCATGCGTCTGGAGACCTTTAACGGCCGGAACTATTCGGGCAGCAAGGTGCTCCGACCCTCCGACGAGATCGCCGCGCATCAAGCGGCGGCGTTGGCGAAGCGCCGAAGCCTTGCCCGCCGCTTGCGGCGCGATTGGGACGAGCACTATCTGCCGGAGCTGAACGAGCACTACGCGTGGATGCGAGCGCTCACTCTCGATCGGCTGAGCGGTGACGAAGCCGCGTCGTCCTGGGACGACCTCTGGCGGCGACACCGGCGCGCATGGCGGATCCACATGCTCGTCACGGCCGCGGCGTACGCGGTCATGGACGAGCTCGACGAGACGTATCAAGCCCTGGTGGGCGGATCGCAAGCGGATGCGTTCGCGCTCACGCAGGGACTCGCGCTCACGCTGCAGCAGCTCGAGAAGGATCTCCACGGTCTCACCGAAGCCGCGCGAAAGTCACCCGACGTCGGCGAAGCGATCGGCCGCGCGTGCACTCTGGGCGAGCTCCGCCCGCTCGACGCCGCGTACGCGCGAAAGGTGGATGCATTTCTTCGCGTGCACGGCGAGGCAGGGGCATCCGGCGACCACTTCGGTTCGGTCGCCTGGGCCGACGATCCGGCGCTCCTTCTCCGCGCGATCGCGCAGCGCCTCCTCACCGACGCGGTTGACCCAGATATCCGCCTTGCGGGGCTTCGCACTCGGGCGGCCGAGGTCGCGGCGCAGGCACGCAGGACGCTCGCGGAGCGCCACACGGATCTCGCGCGGTTCGAGGAGGTGCTCGCAGCGGCATCGGCGACCGGTCCGTTGACCGAGGAGCACAACTACTGGCTCGACCGTCGCAACCACGCGAACATGGGCAGGGCCGCGCGAACGTTCGGCGCCCGGCTCATGCGTGACGGCGTCATCCGCGATGGCGAGCAGATATTTCTTCTCTATCTGGACGAAGTTCGCGATGCGCTTCGCGTCCCGCGCGATCTCTCGACGCTCATTGCCGACAGAGAGAAGGAGCAGGCGGAGTGGCGCGGCCTGGAGGCGCCGGAAACGATCGGGCAGCAGGACGCCGGTGGACCGGCGAAGTCCACGCCGATCTGGCACCTGTTGTACCGCCAAGTCCAGGACGATCCGTCGCGAGCGCTCCGAGGCGCACCCGCCTCCGCGGGTGTCGCGCGCGGTCCCGCGCGGCTGGTCCGCAACCTCGAAGAGTTCGCGAAGTTCCAGCGGGGCGACGTGCTCGTCTGCCAGTCGTCGAACGTCTCGTGGATCCCCCTCTTCACGAGCGCGGCCGCGGTGGTCACCGAGGTCGGCGGTCCGCTCTCGCACGCCGCGGTCGTCGCACGCGAATTTGGGATCCCCGCTGTGGTCGGCACATCGGTCGCGCTCTCGACGCTCGTCGACGGAGAGCCGCTCGAGGTCGATGGCTCCGCCGGCATCGTGCGGCGCCTTTCGGCCTAGCCCGCGACCTCTTCCCTGATCGGCTCCTCGTGCGCCATGCCCTCGCCGGGTAGCGCGAGGCTCGGGATCGCAGCCGCGAACGCGGCCGCGGTGAACAGCCAGAAGAGGGCGCGCAGCGAGTCCGTCGTGACCGAGCCGCCCAGCACGATCGCGATGGCGATCGACCCGAGCATTCCTCCGAAGTAGCGGCTCGTCGAGAACACGCCGGATGCGAGCGCCGCGTACCGTTCCGGAACGACCTCGACCGCCGCGAGCCGCATCGACGGGAAGGTGAGCGCGAGCCCGACGCCGGCGAACGCGAGCGTCGCCGCGAGAAGCTCGAGGGGGAGCTGACCCGCGGAGATCGCGAGCGGCATCAGCCCGACGCCAAGGAGCAGCGCGCCGGCCACGGTCGGGAGGCGCGGTCCGTAGCGATCGGCGGCGCGCCCGCCGAGCGGCGCGAGGATGATCGACCCACCCGAGAACGCGGCGAGCGCGATCCCGCTGCGAACGCTCGCGCCGGCGAGCGCGACCGGGAGCGCGAGGAGCGTCCCGTACATCGCGAGGTTCTGGAAGGCGACGGTCGCGCACGCGGCCGCGAACGCTCGGATCCGAAAGAGCGAGGGTGGAAGTGCCGGGTCGGGATGACGCGACTCGTAGCGCAGGAGCGCCACTGCCGCGGGCAGGATCGCGACGCCGATCGCCACCGTCACCGGATCGACCGCGCGGCCGAGCGAGACGAGAACCCACGCGGCGGCGAGGAGGACCGCGCCCAGGCCGACCGCGCCGACCAGATCGAATCGTGCTGTCTCGCGCGCCGGCTTCCGGGGCAGCGCGCGCCACGACAGCGCGAGCCCGGCGGCGCACAGCGGCACGTTGACGAGGAAGATCCAGCGCCAGTCGATCGCGGCGAGAAATCCACCGACGAGCGGCCCGACCGTCGCACCGACCGCGGTCGCCGCGCTCACGATCCCGAACTCGGCGCCGCGCCGGCCGCTCGGGATCGCCTCGCGCAGCAGGCCGAGACCATTGGGGACGAGCGCGGCCGCCGCGATCGCCTGATTTATCCGGAACACGGCAAGCACGAGGATCGAGTTCGACGCCGCAGCGCCGGCCGACGCGAGGGCGAAATAGACGAGCGCCGCGAGCATGACGTTGCGGCGTCCGAGCCGATCCCCCACCCGCCCCGCAATCGGCTGAAGTGCGGCCATCGCGATGAGATAAGAGGTGATGATCCAGCTCGTCTCCGCGACCTCGACCTTGAGGTCGCGCGCGACCTGCGGCAGGGCGACGACGATCATCGTCGAGTTCAGCGGCACGAGCAGATTGCCGAGCGCGACGGAGATCGCGAGCCATCGGCTACTCACGCGGAAATCCTAGGCCGCGAGGCGATCGCGGAGCCGCTCGGCCGAGAGCGCGTTCGCCCCGGTGTCGTCGTGTCTGAAGTACACGTACACGTCCTTGCTCGCCGCGAGCATCGGATGGAGGCGCTCCGACCACGCGTTGACGTCGTCCTCGGTGTATCCCTCGCGTTTGCGCAGGCGCGCGTACGCGAACGACGACGTCGTGCCGAGGGTCTCAACGGGCGACGGCGCCTTCTCCCCCTCGGCGTGGACGAGCGCGACGCCCGCCGTACGGAGCAGCTCGTACACCTCGTCGACGTACCACGACGGGTCGCGCACCTCGAGCGCGCAGCGCAAATCGCGCGGTAATGAAGCGAGGAATCCCGCGAGCCGGTCGTCGTCGCGCCGGAGCCACGGCGGTGTCTGAAAGAGGATGGGCCCGAGCCGATCTCCGAGCGGTCTCGCGCGCTCGAAGAACAGCGGCAGAGTCTCGGCCGGATCGCGCAGCTGACGGTGGTGCGTGATCTGCTGCGAGGCCTTGAGCGCGAAGAGAAATTCGGGCGGGGTCGCTTCGCGCCAGGCGGAGATGTTCTTGGGGGTCGGAAGGTGGTTGAACGTGTAGTTGATCTCGAGAGTCTTCAGGCGCGTGCCGTAGTAGCGGAGGAAGTCGCGCGACTTCACCTCCGGGGGATAGAAGACCGGCTTCCAGCTCGTGTATGACCAACCCGACGTCCCGACGAAGGCATGAGTTGATCGATCAGGCATCGTGCTGGCCGAGCACCGCGTAGGCGATGCCCGTTACGAGGGAGTTCGCGCGCTTGAACGACGCGAGCAGGTCGAGGTGAATGCTCGAGGTGTCGATGGATTCGCGCAGGCCCTCGTGAAGACGCTGGATGTGCGCCGCGCGAAGCTGCCGTTCCATCGTGTTCACGACCGACTTGTGGCGGATCACTTTCTCGGCGACCTCGCGGTCGCCCGATGCGAGCGCGCCCATCGCGAGCTCGAGGTTCTCAACGACCTTCGCGTGAAGGTCCGCTATCTCGCGCCAGCCCTGCGCGGAGAACACGTGGTTGCCGCGAATCTTCTTCTCGGCGAGCTCCATGAGGTTCTTGTCGATGACGTCGCCGATCTCCTCGAGGTTGACGATCACGAAGATGAGCGCGGTCTCGCGCTCGGCCTGGTCCGCGGTGAGCTCATGCTCGCGGAGCTTGACGAGGTACTGCTTGATGTCCTCCTCCAGGCGATCGATGAGGTCGTCGCGCGCGACGATCTCCCGCATGAGCGCGTCGTCGTTGCGCTCCAGGACGATGCGCGTCTCACGCAGCGATTGGAGGACCACGTCGCCCATGCGGAGCACTTCGCGAAGGGCTTGGCCGAGCGCGACCGCGGGCGTATCGAGGACCGCCGGATTCAGATACATCGGGCCGCTCTCGGTCCGACGCGACTCCGGGATGAGCCGCGTGATCAGATCGGCGGCGAGCCCCGCGAACGGGAGGAAGACAAGCGCGAGCGCGACGTTGAAGATGGTGTGCGCGTTCGCGATCTGTCTTTGGAGGTCGGGGGAGGTGAGCCGCACGAGCTCGGCGAACGGACCGATGAACGGAAAGAACAGGACGACGCCGATGATCTTGAACGCGGCGTGCGTCGCAGCGACGCGACGCGCCTCGGCGTTCTGGCCGACCGCCGCGAGCACCGCGGTGGCCGCCGTACCGACATTTGCGCCGAAGATGATCGGGATGGCGCCGACCAGCGGCATGAGACCCGACGTGGCGAGGGAGAGCGCGAGCCCGATGACGGCGGCGCTCGAGCGGACCAGCGCGGTGAAGATCGCGGAGATCAAGAGGAGGAGCAGCGGCTGGTCGGTGAGCGCGCCGAGGAGATCGCCGAAGAGCTGGTTCGTCGCGAGCGGCGCGGTGCCGTCGTGGATGAGCTTCATGCCGAGGAAGAGAAAGCCGAATCCGAGGATCGCCTGACCGACGTAGCGGATCGTGCCGCGCCCGGACACGTACATGAGCCAGCCGCCGAACACGAGAAGCGGAGAGATCTGGAGGAGATCGAAAGCCAGGAGCTGGACCGTCACGGTGGTGCCGATATCGGCCCCGAGGATCATGCCGATCGTTTGGCGGAGTGTTAGAAGGCCCGCCGACGCGAAGCCGACGAGCATGACCGTCGTCGCGCTGGACGACTGCAGCACCGCGGTCACACCCGCCCCGACTAGGAGCGACTTGATGCGGTTGCCGGTCAAGGTCGAGAGAACATGCCGGAGGCGCGTGCCCGCGGCGCGCTGCAGGCCTTCGCCGACGAGGCGCACCCCATAGAGCAGGAGCGCGGTGCCGCCGAGCAGGGAGAAGAGGACGAGGTTGGCGTCGCTCACGTTCGCGCGAGTATCGAACCTAACGCGAGATGGTGAGTGAGGCCCTCCCCGATGAGCCGGCGGCGAGCACGACGACGCTCGTCTCGCCCTCTGTCGCCGGTGCGACGAACGGGATCCGCGCGATGCCGGCGCCATCGGTCACGGCCGTGCCGATCGAGGCGACGCCGACCGAGAGCGTGACCAGAACGCCCGCGCGCGGTCCGGTGGTCCCGACCACGTACACCGTCGCGAGGACACCCTGGCCAGCCTTCGCGCTGGTCTTGTCGAGCGTGACCGTCACGGTCAACCCGACGATCTGCGTCACCTGCTGTGCGGTGACCGTGAGCTTCTGCGTCGTCTCGTTGCCTGCGCGGTCGCGCGCGACGACGGCGATCGGGACGGACCCGGGCGTCGCGGAGAACGAGTCGAGGAACGCACCCTCCGGTGTGATCACGACGATGCGTCCGTTGACGGTGATGGTGGATCCCGGCTCGGTCGTTCCGGTGACGACGATGTTCTTCGCATCGACGGTGCTGCCTTCGGCCGGCTGCGCGACCGTCATTTTCGGCGGGGTTCGGTCCAGCACGACGCTGTACGACGACGCGGCGACGACGTCCCGGTCCGCGATCAGCGCGACCCCGATCGAGTTCGCGCCTTCTTTCAGCGCGAGCGTCGCGTTGAATGCGCCGCTCGGGTCAAGCAACGTCGTTGCGACGACCGCGCCGTTGAGAACGAACTGCACGCTTCGACCTGCCTGCACCGCGAACGAGGGGACTTTTCCCGTGAGCTGAAGCTGCGGGTCGCGCGTGTACGCCGGAAGAGAGTCAGCGATCGGCGCGGCGCCGATGCTCGTGTTGCCACCCGCCGGAAGGTCGATCGAGGCCCGACCTTGCAAAAGTGGGATGGCCGATTGGACCTGTGTGACGAGCTGTTCGAGTCCGGCCCCGATCGCACCGCTCGCGAGAGGTAGCGCGATCAGCGCCGCGATACCAAGCGCCACAGCAAGCGACGCGTGGAGCCACCGCGGGCGCACGGGAGCGCGGACGCCGGCACCCCGAGCGATCGCGCGATAGCGATCGCGCGAAACCGGGTCCCGGCGTCGTGGGTACGTGCGCATGCGTGTGATCAGCGGAACACCCTTCCTCGTCTCAAAAGTAAGGCCCGAAACCAAAGCGAAAGGGCGCCGGCCTTACGGCCGCCGCCCTCCGCTGGTGGGTGGGATGAGGGGCTAACAGCTTGAGCGCGCGTCAGGAAGTGAACGCGCGCGCGTCGCGAATGTTTCGTCCTCCCCGGACTGTTTAGTCTGCCTGACCGTCTCGCCGGGACTGTACCCCTGGCAGTTTGGGGTCGCAAGTCCCAGGGCTTGTGACCTTCGGCACAGCCAGGCCACCAACACGGTTGTGCGACACTCGCCCCGTGGCCGTCGAGCGGGAAAAGGCTGCTCCGCGAGGTCTCGAGGGCGTGGTCGCGACGACCACGGCGATCTCCTCGGTCAGCGACAACTTCCTTCAGTACCGCGGGTACCGGATCGAGGAGCTCGTCGGCAAGGCCGAGTACGAAGAGGTCGCCTATCTCCTGCTCAATGGCGATCTTCCGAACAAAGACGAGCTTCGGGACTTCAAAGCCGAGCTCACGAAGCACCGGGCGCTCTCCCCGTTCCTCCGGGAGATCCTGCAGCAGATGTCCGAGAGCGGCACGCCAATGGACGTCCTCCGCACCGTCATTTCGGCATCGGCGCTCGAGGACCCGAGCGAGGGCGACAACTCCCACGAGGCCGAGTACCGCAAGGCAATCCGGCTCACCGCGAAGCTGCCAACGATCCTGGCGACGTACATCCGGCGGCGCCGCGGCGAGCAGCCGGTCACGCCGGATCCCACGCTCGGGCACGCCTCGAACTTCGCGCGCATGGCCGGCCTCGACGATGCGCATCCGCGTGCGGCCGAGATCCTGAACGCGTGCTTCATCCTCCAGGCCGAGCACGGCCTCAACGCCTCCACGTTCGCGGCGCGGATCACGGCGGCGACGCTCGCCGACATGCACGCAGCGGTGACCGCCGGACTCAGCGCTCTGAAGGGACCGCTGCACGGAGGCGCGACCGACGGGACGATGAAGATGCTCGACGAGATTGGTACGCCGGAGCACGTCGACTCGTGGGTCGCGAAAGCGATCGCCTCGAAGTACAAGTTCTCCGGATTCGGTCACCGCGTCTACAAGACCGAAGACCCGCGCGCGAAGTTCCTCCGCAAGTTCGCGCAGGACCTCGCCAAGGATTGGAAGGGGCCGAAATACTTCGATATCCAGGAGGGGCTCGTCGCCGCGATCGCGAAGGCCCGGCCGAGGATGTCGCCGGCCGCGGCCGACAAGGTCAACATCGTGAACGTCGACTACTACGCCGCCACGACCTACACGTTCCTCGGCATCCCCGCCGACCTCGGGACGTCGATCTTCGCCGTGGGGCGCATGGCGGGCTGGTGCGCGCACATCATGGAACAGCACGGTGACAACCGGCTGATCCGTCCCGAATCCGAATACACCGGACCGACCGGAAAGCGCTGGGTGCCGATCGCCGAGCGCTAGCCGATCAACGCCTGCAGTAATAGTTCGAGCCTCAGCAACTCTGATGACGCGCCGGCGGCCGCGGCGCACGCTTTGGCCGTGCGGTGCCTGATTCCATTCCTGGTCGCTATCGTCGTGGCTTCGTGTGCGCCCGCGGTTTCTGGACCGGCGCCAATCGCCGAGCGTGGCATCGATACATCAGAGGCAGCCAACCCGCGGGTGACCGAGTCGCCATCGCCGATCGCCGATGCGGTCGCGACCCCTGCTGCGACAACGCCGCGCAGCGCACCGCTCGGACTCGGCAGTCTTCTCGCCTCGGCGCGCGCTGACTTCGACTGCGATGGACTCCCTGATCTGCTCGAGTTTTTCAACGCCCCACGCCCCGGAACCTACGTGAGCCTGGAGGCCGGCAAGCTGGCGCGTCTGACACGGAGCTCGGGCGCGATCCTCGAGCTCGCTTTCGACGGGATGCCCTTTGACGACCCCGGGCGCAATCCACTGATCGGGCTCGCGGACGTGAACGGCGATGGCTGCGACGACGCGATCGTCAACGTCGGCCATGGAGCCTCGACCACATTCGCCGCGTTCCTGGTCTTCGACGGCACGAGCCTGGCGGAGGTCGCGGAGAACGGCAGCCCGGCGATCTTCATCTACGAAGGCTCGGTCCGCCACGGCTCCGGCATCGAGTGCCGTTCCACGAAGGGAGCACCGGAGCTCGTGAGCCGCGCGGTCTCCGACTACACGTCCGACTTTCAGTGGGATGTCGTCGAGCGCGTGTACCGCTGGCCGACGGCGTCCACGCTCGCCCTCTACTCGACGGCGTCGAGCGTGATCGAGGTCGCGAACGCGTACGAGCAGCCGGCCGACTTCGCGCGCTACTGGGGCCTCACCTGCGGGTCAGTGCGAACGCCGGGCTGGGCGTTCACACGGTAGGAGGGTCGTAGCTTTGGAGGATCGCGTCCCACATCGCGTCTGACGCGAGCTCGCCGAGCGCGACTTCATCAAGGTCGGGGTTCGCGACATCCTGGGTCGACACCATGTAATTCACGTCGCCGTCCCAGCGCGCATGGAAGGGCTGTATGCCGCGCGCCATCGAGGCGTGCACCTGCCGGCCGATGGACTGGAGCTGGAGACGGTCGAGCTTCTGGTTGGTCAGAACGAGCGAGAGCGTCGTGTTGGCGCCGCGCGGCACGCGCCCCGGCACCGGACCCGTCGGCTTGCCGCGGACGATCTTTCCGGTGCGGTCGACGATGCAGCCGTACGCGTTCACGACCACGAACGCGAGGATCCTGGTCGGTCCCGACTCGCGATATGCGCCGCCCTGTCCGGCGAGCTCCGCGCCGACGCCGTGGCTCGCCGTCGCCGATCGGCCGGCGCC
>DATLPP010000021.1:0-2383 GCA_035535615.1 Candidatus Udaeobacter sp. | reverse complement strand
CTCACGACGATCTCGCCGGCGCCGGCGGCCCCGGCGATGCGAGCGGCCTCGTGGATGCCGACGCCGGCGTAATCCAACCCGCGACGATGTGCGACCGCCGTGTGCATCCCGATCCGCACCTGGAGCGCGAACCCTTGCTGCCTCCGCTGCTCGTTCAGTCGACGCTGGATCGTCACCGCGCAGTCGATCGCGTCCCCGGGGCTAGCGAACGCGACGAAGAACCCATCGCCCGTGTGACGTATCTCTTCGCCGCGATGCTCGGCGATCAGCGCGCGAAGCGTTTGGTCATGCCAGCGGATCAGATCCTTCCAGGCGTCATCGCCGATCGCCGCGGCGAGCTTGGTCGAAAGGACGATGTCGGTGAAGAGAAACGTGCGCTCGACCGTCTCGGTCGCGGTGTCGTCACCAGGCGCGGCCGCTTCACCGCCGAGCAGCTCTCCAACGTGGCGCAGATCCCGGCGCGCACCGAGTCGCTCGAACGTCGATCGGGCAGCCTCGAGCTCGAGCGTGGCGGCCGCGCCGTCCCCTTGCGCGCGATACGCGGCCGCGAGCAGGAGGCGCGTTCGCGCGACCTCGTAGGGAACCCCGAGCTCCAGCCACACGCGCAATGCCGCTCGAAGCGTCGCCTCAGCCGCGACAGCCTCACCGTCCGCCAGCTGCAACGTGCCGCGGGAAGAGCTCGCGATCGCTTCCATCGCGGGTGTGCCGAAGCGCTTGGCGATCTCATCGAGCTCGGTCGACGCGGTGCGGGCGCGCTCACGTTCGCCGAGCGCAATGGCGACCTCGACTTCCGCTGGAAGGAGCCTCGCACGGGTGTACGTCACGGTCTCGTTCGCCAGTGCGCGATGCAGCGATGAGCCGGCGTTCGCCGCGTCGCCCTCGGCGAGGCGGAGGAGCGACATGCCGGGTTCTGGGACCATGCCCATCTCGTGCGCGCGGCGGAAGGCTTCCTTCGCGGCAGGCAGATCGCCCATTCGCATACGTATCTCGCCGATGTCGTAGAAGGCGAGGCCGGCGGCCATCCCGAGGTCGTAACGCTGCAGCTCCTCGCACGCCCGCCGTGCCTCCTGTTCGGCCTGCGCCCACGCGCCGCGGAGTGCGACGATCTCGGCCCGGTACACGCGACAGATCCCAGGAAACCCGGTGATGGATTGTCGCTCGCACCAGCGCGTGGTCGCCTCGGTCCACTCGCTCGCGCGTCGATAGTCGGCGAGCTCGCGGCACGTCCCGATGGTCGTGCAGTAGATCCAGCCGGTCGACCAGAGATCGAGCTCGCCCGCGACCGCGGCGACGGTCGCCTCGTCGAAGTGCGCGAAGCCCGCGGCGATGTCGCCGTGAGCGACAAGCGCTGAACCTTGAGTGATCGACGCCATCGCTTGAAGCTCGCGATCGTTGTGGCGCTTGCCGATGTCCGCGATCCGCTGGCCGAGGGCGACCGTCTCGGCAAGATCGGGCGTCGCCGGACCCATCAGGAAACCGACGAACAACATGTAGCCAAACGCGACGGAGTCCTGATCGTCCTCGACGAGCTGCTGGGCACGCGCGAACCACGCCTGTGCCGCGGCGAACGCCAGCTTGTTGGCGTTGAGCTGCGTCAAGCGGAGAGCGACGCCCGCTGCGCGCCGTTTGTCGCCCGCTGCCAGGTGGGCGGCGAACGCACGCTCGCGCGCCGCAATTGCATCCGCGGGCTGCGCCATCCACCACGCTGCATCGGCGAGCATCTCGAGGCCTGCGGCGTCGAGCTCCTTCGCCGCGTCGGCCTCCTTGAACAATGCGAGCGCCTCGGCCCAGGCATGGCGTTCCAGCGCGCTGCGACCAGCTTCGAGTGACGCCGACGCCGTCCCCACGTCGGACATTCTCGCCCTTGGCGTAGGTATCAGGCGGTGCCGCGAGAAGACGCGGCCGCGCGGTCCAGGAGAAGCTCGCGCTCGCGAGCGTTCTGCGTCAGCGCCGCCGCGCGCTCGAACTCCACGCGCGCCTCGTCATGGCGGCCGAGCTTTGCGAGGAAGTCGCCGCGCACGCTCGGCAGGAAGTGGTACGACTCGAGCGAAGGCTCAGCCGTCAAGGCAACGACCAGCTCGAGACCCGCGGCCGGTCCGAACGCCATGCCGACCGCGACGGCGCGGTTCAGCTCGACGACGGCCGATGGAGTGAGCTCGGCGAGCGCGTCGTACAGAGCGACGATGCGCGCCCAATCGGTCTCCGCCGCGGTGCGCGCTCGCGCATGACACGCGGCGATCGCGGCCTGCAACGCATACGGGCCGAGAGCGCCGCCGAGCTGCTCGGCTCGCTCGAGCGCGGTGAGCCCGCGACGGATCAAAAGCTGATCCCAACGAGTCCGGTCCTGATCGAGCAGGAGGACCATCTCGCCGGACTGCCCGAC
>DATLPP010000020.1:0-5179 GCA_035535615.1 Candidatus Udaeobacter sp. | reverse complement strand
CCGGTCTGGAATCGCTCGAGGGAAAGATCGCCGATGTCGATCGTACGCGCGCGGCCGTCGAGCATCTCCTCGACGACGAGCTGCGCCGTCGCGGGCGCATGCATGAAGCCATGGCCGCTGAAACCGGCGGCGATGTAGAGGCCGGCGACGCCGGGCACGGCGCCGACGATCGGGTGGTCGTCGGGCGTCATCTCGTAATAGCAAGACCATGAATCGACGATGCGCACATCCGCGAACGCCGGATGCCGCCACGCGGCGCGCGCACGGACCCACGGCTCGAGCGACGGGGGAACCTCAAGAGGCGCGAATTCGCCGGGATATGCCGACGGCGCATCCGCCGGCTCCTTCTCTTCTTTGCCGTCGGTGGTGAGGTTCGGCATCGCGAAGCGCTGCGCGGCGCCCTTCGGACGGAAGTGAAAGCCCGACTCCCACTCGATCGTGAGCGGCGCCTTCGCAAGCTGCGGCACCGGCCCCGATTGCATGATCGAGCGGCGGTACGGCCAGATCGGGACCGGGACCGCGGCCGTCGCCGCCAGCGTGGCCGTCCAGCAACCGGTCGCGAGAAGGACACGATCCGCGTGTACCTCTCCCGTCGCCGTGCGGACACCGGTGACGCGATCGCCCTCGCGCAGAAGCGACTCGACCGCGACACCCTCGCGAAACGATGCGCCGTCGAGCTGCGCCGAGGCGGCGAAACCAGCCAGCGCGACAAGCGGATCGCCGTAACCGTCGCGCGCGCCGAACCGGCCGCCAAACACATCGTCGACGCGAATGCCGGGTACGAGCTCAGCGATCTCGACTCGGCTGACCATCCGGACGCTCGCGCGCATGCGCTCGTAGAGCGGCATCGGCTGACGAAGCTCGGCGACGCCCACTTCCGTGTTCGCGATGAAGAGATAGCCGCGCTCCTCAAAATCGTGCCGCGAGCCGGTGCGGTCCTCGAAATTCCGCCAGAACGCGGTGGCGAGCTGCGACATGCGGATGTCCAGCTCGTCGACGAACTGGTGGCGGATTCCGCCGAGCCCGCCTTTCGTCGTCCCGGCACCGAGCTGATCGCGCTCGAGGACGAGAACGTCCTTTTCCCCGCGGTCGCAGAGGAAGAACGCCGCGGCGGCGCCCACCACGCCACCGCCGACGACGATCGTCGACGCAGTCCGCGGTAGGTCGCTCAGCCGTCGACCTCGTCGAAGCGGTATTTGCCCTCGGTCTCGGAGATGCGGCCGAAGCGCGGGAGATCGTGCGTGAAGCCAACGATCCACCGCTCGTCGATCGCGCGCCGGAGGATCAGCCTTTTCGCGGCGAGCGTGTCCAGGGGAAAGAGGTCGAACGCCGGGATCCATGGCAGCGGCATGTGGTGCCGATCCGGCATGAAGTCGCTCGAGAAAAAGAGGGTGGTGTCGCGCTCGGTGACACGCACGGTCTGCGTCCCGCGCGTGTGGCCCTGGACGCGATCGAGGCGCACGCCCGGGAGTATCTCGACGGACTCGTCGATCAGCTCGAGCTTTCCCGCGGCTTCGAGCGGCGCGTAGTCATCGGGGAGATAGCTGCCGCGCGTTCGCTCGTTTGGTGCGATCGCGTCCTCCCACTCGCGGGTCTGGAACACGTAGCTCGCCCGAGGGAAGGTCGGGACGATCCGCTCGCCGTCGCGGTATGTGTTGCCGCCGGAGTGATCGAAATGCAGATGGGTATTGATGACGAGCGTGACGTCCTCGCGCCGCACCCCGAGCTTCTTGAGCTCATCGAGCAGGCGCGGCGGATCCTCGATCCCGAAGATCTCCTTCTGCCGATCGGTGAGCTTCGGCCCGGCGCCGGTCTCGACGAGCACGACGTGATCCGCGTCGCGGATGAGCAGGCAGTTCATGTCCATCGTCACGCGGTTGCGAGCGTCGGCGGGTTTCTGGCGCTCCCAGAGCGCCTTCGGGACGATGCCGAACATCGCGCCGCCATCGAGCCGGAATACACCGTCGCTGAAGATCCGCACGTCGAAACGGCCGATGCGCACGAGGCGTCAGTATGGGCGGCGGTGGAGATACGCGACCTTCGCCAGAGTGACGGCGACGAGCTTCGGGCGCTGTGGCGCGCGTGCGGCATCCGCGACCGGCCGGGCGATGACGATGCGTCGCTCGCGGCGATGGCATCTCGCAACCCCGGACTCTGCATCGTCGGCCGCGAAGGCGATCGCCTCGTCGCGTCGGCGCTCGCCGGCTTCGATGGCCGCCGGGGCTGGCTGTATCACGTCGCCACGCACCCCGATGCGCGGCGTCGGGGCGTCGCGACGCGACTGGTTCGTACGATCGAGGACCGTCTGCGCGCGATCGGCTGCCGGAAGCTGAACCTCATCGTCTGGGAGGGCGAGGACGACGCGATGGCCTTCTGGACCGGCATCGGCTACTACCGTGAGAAGACCGTGGAGTTCGCGAAAGAGCTCGTGACCGCGTGAGCGGCATCCAGCCGGTTCAGAAGCAGTTCGGCCGCACCGCGGCCGCGTACGTCGAGAGTCCGAACCACGCGCGCGGCGAGGATCTCGACCGCATCGTCGCGCTCGCGACGGAGCACGGAGGCGAGCGCGTCGTCGACGTCGGCACGGGCGTCGGTCACACGCTTCGCCGTGTCGCGCCGAGCTTCCGGAGCGCGATCGGTGTGGACGCGACGCGCGAGATGCTCGAGGCGGGCGTCGGCGTTCTCGCCGGCGCGGGTGTGACTAACGCGGTTCTCGTCCAGGCCGACGCGACCGCGCTGCCGATCGCGTCGGGATCGGCGGACGTGGTCACCTCGCGTCTTGCCGGGCACCACTTCTCCGATGCCGCGGCCGCGTTCCGCGAGATCGTGCGGATCCTCCGGACCGGCGGGTTGTTCGTGCTCGTCGACAACTACGCGCCCGATGAACCTGGACTCGAGCGCTTCATCAACGAGGTGGAGACGCTGCGCGACCCCTCGCACGTCCGTAATCACACCGTCGCCGGGTGGCGCGACCTTCTGGAACGAGCGGGTCTGCGGGCGACGGTCGATTCGGACACGTCCGTCACCAAGCTCACCACCGAAAACTGGCTCGAGCGCTCGCAGACGCCGCCGGATCGAGCGGAGGAAGTGCGACGTCGCCTGCGAACCGCTTCCCCTTCCGCCGTCGCGGCATTTCAGATCACACCGACGACGTTCGCGGTGCGCAAGCTCATACTCATAGGACGCAAATGAGCACTCCTGATCTGAAGTCTCGTCGCGCGAAGCTCAGCCCGATCCAGTACGCGGTGACGCAGGAGGGACGGACCGAGCCGCCCTTCACGGGTGCGTACTGGGATGAGCACGGCGAGGGAACGTATCGCTGCGTCGTGTGCAGCGAGCCGCTCTTCGACTCCGGGACCAAGTTCGAGTCGGGGACCGGTTGGCCGAGCTTCTACGACGTCATCGCGAAGGGCCACGTGACGAGCAAGGAGGACCGCTCCCTCGGAATGTTGCGCACAGAGGTCGAGTGCGCACACTGCGGCGCGCACCTCGGCCACCTCTTCCCGGACGGTCCAGACCCGACGGGCATGCGGTATTGCATCAACTCGGCGGCGCTCGACTTCACCCCAAACGGCGAGACCGGCGGTCCGTCCAAGCCCTGACCGGTTGGCACGCGGACTGCGGCTTGCGGTCGCGTGCGCTGGGCGGCTCCCCTTCTGGTCATCGCGCTCGTCGCGCTTCCCTCTTCGTCCCCAGCCTCAACTGCACGCCCGATCGTCGTCGTCGCCGCCAATCAGTCCTTCAACTGGGCGGGGTACGTGCAGGGCGCGCTCGAAAAGAACAAGACGTTTCACTCGATCGTGGCGACGTGGATCGTGCCGACGGCGACGCCGCACCGCCCGGGCGAGGCCGAGTACTCCTCGAGCTGGATCGGGATCGGCGGCGGGTGCGTGGATGCAGCCTGCTCGATCGGTGACGGCACCCTGATCCAGGCGGGCATCGGCCACGACATCAGTGCCACGGGCGCCGTCGACTACTACGCGTGGTGGGAGACGATCCCGGCGCCGCTCGTCCGCACGACGTTGCGCGTCCGGCCCGGTGATCGGGTCGCCGTGGCGATCTTCGAAGGCCGCGTGCCCGAGCTCTGGACGATCGTCATCGCGAACTTCTCGACCGGTTCGTACTTCACCATCACGCTTCCCTACCCGTCCACCTACGCGACCGCCGAGTGGGTCATCGAGACGCCCGTCGTGATCACCGATACGGGCGGCGTTCAGGTCGGACCGATGCCGAACCTGTCGGTCGTCAGGTTCGACTACGCGCGGGCCAACGGGGTTTCGCCCGGATTCGTACCTTCCGAGCGAATGGACCTCGTCGACCTCGATCTGACGTTGATCGCGACCCCGTCGCTTCCGGACGCGCAGGGCGACGGCTTCAATGACTGCACGTACGCCGCGACCTGCCCCGCTCCCTAGACCTCCGCATACTTCCTCCCGTGACCCTCACCGGAAAGCGTCTGGCGTTCATCGGCGGCGGCACCATGGCCGAGGCGATGGTGCGCGGCCTCCTCGACCGGCACCTCGTGCCTCCCTCCCATGTTCTCGTCACCGGGCCGCGGCGCGAACGCCGCGCGGAGCTGACGAAGACGTACGGCGTGAAGGCGCTCGCCTCGAACGCCGAGGCCGCCGCCGACGCGCACGTCGTCGTGCTCTCGGTGAAGCCGCAGGTCCTCGCGACGGTGATGCGCGAGCTGCGCGGCAAGCTCGGTGAAGAGAAGCTCGTGATCTCGATCGTCGCCGGCGCGACGCTCCGTTCGCTCCGGGACGGGCTCGACCATGCTGCGATCGTGCGCGCGATGCCGAACACGCCCGCACAGGTCGGCATGGGCATCACCGCCTGGACCGCAACGACCGCGGTCGACGCCGAGCAGCGGGACCGCGCGAAGGCGATCCTCGGCGCACTCGGCGAGGAGCTCATGGTCGACGACGAGAACCTCGTCGACATGGCGACCGCGCTGTCAGGGACGGGGCCGACCTACGTCTTCCTGTTGATGGAGGCGCTCGTCGATGCCGGCGTGCACCTCGGCTTCTCGCGCCGCGTCGCGGAAGAGCTCGTGCTTCGCACGGTCGAGGGCTCCGCCCTGTTCGCGCGCAAGAGCGGCCGGCACCTCGCGGAGCTCCGCAACATGGTCACCTCGCCCGGCGGGACGAGCGCGGCCGCGATCTACCAGCTCGAGAAG
>DATLPP010000019.1:0-14915 GCA_035535615.1 Candidatus Udaeobacter sp. | reverse complement strand
GTCAAGGAAGAGACGGTCTGGGCGGTGGATGGGAACAAGCGTCACGTCGTCGCTCGGCGCGAAGCAGGTAGCGCGTTCGTCCGCGACGCGGAGGGAGATCGGACGACATTTCCGTTCGAGCTGTGGAACGGCGAGTCGTTCCTGTCGCAGCTCTCCGAACCGCACCGGTTCCCGCTTCTCAGCGCGCTCCACGGCGCGCTGGTCCGCTGGCGGTTCTACCACCACTTCCGAACGGACCTCGATGCACCGGTCCGCCAGCCCCAGGTCGGCGTGCGCACGCCCGCGCTCGCACACGACGGGAGAGATCTCGCGGCGGCGCTGATGACGGTGCAAGAGATCGGCGACCGGGGGCTCCTGCACGTGTCGGTGGAACGAGCGTTTCCCGGCGCCAAGCTTGAGCTCTACCGGGAACGCGGGAGCTTCGGCTTCCGTCTCGCCATGCCGGGCCTGCTCCGTCCGCTCGAGGCCGCCGAGCTATCCGACGGGACCCTGCGCTATCTGTGTCTGGTCGCGGCGCTCCTGTCTCCGCGCACTCCGCCATTCCTCGCGCTGAACGAGCCCGAGACGAGCTTGCACTCGGATTTGTTGCCCGCGCTGGCGGAGTTGATCGCCGATGCCGGCGAACGCGGCCAGGTGGTCGTCACCACACACGCGGAGGCACTGGCCAGCGCGCTGGAGCAACGTGGCGAGACCGTGAGCGTGCGGTTAGCGAAACGAGACGGCGCGACCGTTGTGGCCGAGGACTAGCGGATCGACTCAGCTACATCCCGTTCCCAGATCGCGCGGTCGTGCGCAAAATGAACGCGCACCGGATCGAGCTCGTGGAATCGCGAGATCCAATCCGGATATGAGGCGTGCGCCTCGCCGGCGAGCGCGAGCTCGTGCGAGTACTGATGACGTGCGTAGTCCGACGAGAAATTGAGCGCCTGACCAGCGAGAACGACGCGTCCCTCCTTCGTGTCGACGACGAGGGACTGATGGCCCGGCGAGTGTCCCGGCGTGGGCACGATGCGGATGCCGGGCCATGGCTCGGCCTCCCCGTCGATCTCCTCGAGGGCAGCGCCAGGAAAGTCGGCGACGTGCGGAAGGTGGGTGTACTCGTTCTCTTTGCGCGCATGGGCGAGCTCGTGCTTCTGCACGAAGATCGGGGTCCGCGTGAAGTGGCGGTTGCCCCCCGCGTGGTCCGCGTGCAAGTGGCAGTTCGCGATGAGCTTGACGTCGGTGATGCCATGGCCGGCCGCGCGAAGAGCTTCCTCGATCGGCCGCATGTACACGGGCTTGTAGAGATCGACCATCTTTCTCGGCTCCGGCGAGAAGCCCGTGTCGAAAAGGAAAATGCCCCGCGGATGCTCGATAACGAAGGCGGTGACCACGACGCGCTCGCCCGGAAAGCGATCGCCGTCGGCGGGCATGGTGTAGTGCCCGGTATGGATGGGCTGGATGCGCGAGTGGATCACGTCCGGCTCACACTAGCCGCGTGAACGACCTCGCCGGTTTCGTTGCGTTGGCGATCGTCGTCATCGTCACGCCGGGACCCGACACCGCTCTCACGATCCGCAATACGCTCGTGGGAGGACGTCCGGCTGGGATCGCGACCGCGATCGGCGTCGCCCTCGGCCAGGCCACCTGGTCCCTCGCGACGAGCATCGGCGTCGCCGCGCTGCTGGTCGCGGCCGAGCCGGCATTCGCCGCCCTGAAGCTCGCCGGCGCCGCCTACCTCGTCTACCTCGGCGCCCACTCGCTCTGGTCCGCGTTCCGCGGCCGGGAGGCGCATCCCACCCTCGAGCGTGGAGGCGCGCGTGTCCCGACCTCGACCGCGCTGCGACAGGGTGTCTTGAGCAACCTCACCAATCCGAAGATGGCCGTGTTCTTCCCGAGCCTGCTCCCCCAGTTCGTGGCGGCGGACGCGCCGCCGTTCCTCGCACTCTTCGCGCTCGGAATCCTCTTCTGCTCGATGACGCTCGCGTGGCTGACCGGATACGCGTTCGCGGTCGCGCGCGCCGGCGACGTGCTTCGACGGAGCGCCGTCCGCCGCGGCATCGAAGCGCTCACCGGTGCCGTGCTCGTCGCGTTCGGTCTTCGCGTTGCGGCCGGCTCGCGATGAGGCGCTAGCCCCGCACCATCCCGTACCGCTTCCCCTGCGCGGTCATCCGCACGAAGTAACGCAGGCGCGTCGTGAAGATCGCAGGCCGGCCGCGGGCTCCCTCGATGAAGCCGAGACGGATCCGTTTGTAGGCCACCGGCAGTTTCTCGAACCGCGCCGACGCGCCGGGCTCGGCACGTAGCGCGCGGCGGACATCGGGCGCGACGACAAGGGCCTCGCGGCGCAATGCCGAACCAAGCGCGGCCCGGCCGGCCGCGGTCATGCGCCCCTCGCGGACGAGACGGCGGGCGCGCGCCTTGTTCATCTCCGAGATCGGCGATCCCTTGCGCCGCGGCGTGAACCGCTGAGCGCGCGAGTGCGCGCCGACCTTCTTCACCGTGCTGTCGATCCAGCCGAAGCAGATGGCCTCATCGACAGCGTCGTTGTACGAGATCGAGGAGCCGCCGCTGGCGTTGGCGTGATAGACGAGCCAGATCTCTTTCTTGCGCGCGTGGTTGCCCAGGAGCCACGCGCGCCAGGCCGCGCGCGTGCGCACGTCGAGGGTTATGCCGAGTTTCACGGGCGGGCGCGATGCTGCCACGTTGACGCGGGCGTGCGACCGACCGACCGCCCGAGCGCACAAAGGCACAGTCCGTGCTCAACATCGCGCGTGCTCGAGATAGGGTTCGTCTTCGCGTTCATCGGGCGGCAGCTCGGCCGCGTGCTCACGCTGGCCTTCAACTGGGCCACGATCCTCCTGTTCGGCCGCGTGCCACAAAACCGGCAGCTCTATCTCTCTGGGATGGCACTCACCGCGCTTCTGTGGCCGATCGTGCTCGTGGGCATCGCCGTTCCATCGTTCGCCACATTTGTGCTCGGCTTCTTCACGGTGCCCGACTGGGCGAAGCCGTGGGTCCGCCTCGTCATGCTCGTTCTCGCGATCGTGCTTCCGCTTGCGAACGGCGCCCTTTCGGCGCGCCTCCCTGACGAGGACAAGCGTCCGAAAGGGCGCGCGCTGATTACGACGATCCTTCGTGGCTATCCGAACTCCCTCGCGCTTTTCTTCGTCCTCGCCTGGATGATGGTCGTCGCGCCGCTCGGCCAGATCCGCGCGCTCATCAAGCGCTGGGATTCAGCGCACGTCCCGATCGCCGTCAAGCCCGGCGGCTACGACACGGTCGTGACCGACCTCGCGCAGGCGCTCGATCGCGCGGGCATCCATGTCCAGCGTCGGCGCGCGCACTGGGCCTACGAGCTGCCGGGAAAGATGCTGGCCATTCTCGGCGGCGAGACTGTTCGCGCGCTCGTGCCCACGCAGCTCACTGAGCTCGTCGGCGATGGATTCCGGATGACCCTGCATCCGATGGACCTGTCCCTTGTCGGGCGGAAGAAAATCCTGTCGCACGCGCGCGGCGCGATCGTCCGGGAGCTCACCTACACCGAGGCATACCAGACCTGGTCCAAGGAAGCGCAGGCGGTCGAGGATCGGGTCATGAAGGCCGCGCGCGGCGAGGACGATCTGGACGGGATCGGCACCGAGCTCAACGAGCGCGACTTCGACTTCGAGGAATGGGAGATCCTCTACCGCCTGCTGCTCCAGGTGAGACTCCGCGTCAGCCCGACGGAGACGGACGCGATCGAGACCGCCGAGGAGCCGAAACCTGCGCTGCGGGAGCGCGTCGCGGCCGCGGTGCGCGTGCTCGCAGGACAGTCGAACGGTCACTAGGAGTTAAGAGATCGTCGCGGGGCGGCGCGCCGTATGGCGCGCCGCCGATTGCGAACGACTAGAACGCTACCGCGAATGCGCCGCGACGGAGGCGGCGAACGTCCGCGGGACGATCACAAAAGGATGCGTTCACGACCAACCGGGCACGACCGCGATAAGCCGGTCGCCCCACGGATCGAAGTCACGCTCGTCAAGCCCGCCGGCAATGCGGGCGCCCGATTCGCGAAGCGCGCTTTCGCCGCAGTGCCACGCCCGCACGCGCGATGGTGACGAGCCGTTCGTCTGGATCTCGTACTGATGCTCGCCGACCGCGTGCCACACCTCGCGCTCGACCGAGCCATCCTCGAGCCTGCGCTCGCGAGCGAGGCCGTCGGGTGCGGTCGCGACCGCGTCCTCCTGCGGCGGGACGTACAGCCCTTCGATGACCAGCAAGCCATCACGTGCGAGGAGGCCGCGCGTTTTCGCGATCGCCTTCGCGCGCGCTTCATCGTCGAGTATTCCGGCGAAGGGATCGTTGGGCGCGATGATGAGGTCGTATTCGCCCTCCTCGGGCAGCTCTTCGAGTCCCGCGCTGATGTCGAGAACCCGGCGCGCATCCAAACGGTCGGCTAACGCCTTCCACTCGGCGGCGTCGCGCAATCGCATTTCGACGAGATCTCCCCTGGTAGCGAGCACTCCCTCGTCTAGAGCACCGGACGTGCCAGCGAAGTCGCGGTGTACGCACGGTACAGCCGCACCAGGGACTCGCGAGGCGACCGGTAGAACTGGATCCGCTCGCTGTCCGACCAGGTCGGCCCCGCCGGCGCGACACGGGGCCGGCCGCTCCACTCGCGAAGCGCCGCCGCGGCCGGCTTGGGCGTTCCGTCAGCGCGCCAGAGCCCGAAGTGGCGTTCGTGCGGCGCGCGGTCGAGCGGCGGCTCGGACCATATCGCTCGGTCGTAGTCCGCGTAGCACCAGACCATTCCGCCGATCGCACCGGCCGCGTGCAGCCGCGCGAAGGCAGTCTCGGTGTACCGGCCGGCTTCGTCCTCGGTGAGGAGCGGCGAGGCGCCACGTTCGGCCTCGGGATCCGCGTCGCGCGTGGCCGCGCCGAACTCGGCGAATAGCACGTCCTTCTCCAGGCCGGCGAGCCAGCGCGTAACAGCGGTCAGGAACGCGACGAGCTCGGGGTCCGTCGGCGAGCGGCACCACGACGTGTAGATCGGGTACCCGTGCATGCAAAGGACGTCGCACACCTCGGCCGCTTCGGCGGGGCCGATGCGGCGGTCCTCTTCGAGATCTTCCATATGCAGGCCGAGCGTGATGCCGCACCCAGGGTCGACCGAGCGGATGGCGGACGCGATCCGGTGTAGCCAGCGCCGGCCGTCTTCGGACGTCGGCGGCGCACAGCAGTTCGAGTTCTCGTTGCCGAGATCCCAACACCAGAGCGCCGGATGCCCCGCGAGCGCACGCGCGCACTCGCGCGCGAGGAGGGCCTGCGCATTCGAGACGAGCGCGTCGCTGTACCAGTTGCGCATGCCGCGGTCGACGACGCGGTCGTTCGCGATCACGCGAAAGCGCCCGGTCTGCGCCTTGCCGCCGAGCGCCCACTCGGGGACGAAGTTCGCTCCGCTCATGTGCCCGGTGAAGAGGGTCGGGATGATCCGCAGCTCGTGGCGCCGCGCAGCGTCCGCGACCGTCACGAGATGCGCCAGTGCTCGCTCGGAGACGGTGGCGGGTGCGGGCTGGAAATCCTCCCAGAGGAGAAAGAACCGAACGAGATCGCCGCCCGCCTCGCGAATTCGCGCGAAGTCGCGGTCGACCTCGCCCGTGTCGAAGCGACGCCACCAGCGCATCGCAGTCGATGCCGGCCAGTAGTTGACCCCGACGTCGAACCGCTCGGTCACCCGATGCGCGCGCCAGCCAGGACCCGCTCGTACACCCGCATGTAATCGTCGACCATCCGATCGCGGCTGAACCGCTCGGCGACCTTCGCTCGCACCGCGCGCCTATCGAGCGCGCCCACGCGGCGAACGGCCACGGCGGCGCCGGCGACGTCGTCGACGACGAACCCTGTGATCCCCTCGTCCACGACCTCTGGAACAGACCCGCGCCGGCGCGCGATCACCGGCGTGCCGCACGCCATCGCTTCGATCATCGAAAGGCCGAACGGCTCGGCGAACTCGACCAGATGCAACAGCGCGAGCGCGGAACCGAGGAGCTCGTCGCGGTCGGCGGCGCCGAGCGAGCCGACGTAGCGCACGCGATCCCCATCGACGTGGGGAGCGATCTCGCGGTCGTAGTACTCGCGGTCGTGAACGATGCCCGCGATCACGAGCGGTAGGCCGACCGTCTTCGCGACCGCGATCGCCTCGGCCACGCCTTTGTCGGGGTGGATGCGGCCGAAATACACGAGGCCGCGGCCCGCCTCTTCTCGCAGCGTGAACTCGGAGAGGTCGATGCCGTGGTAGACGGTCGCGACGTATGGCAGGTGGGGATCGCGGTCGGCGTTGCTGATCGAGACGTACGCGGCTCTGTCGGCGTAACGCCGATAGACCGGCTTGATGCGGTCCGACGAGAACCCATGCACCGTTGTCACGACCGGCGTCCTCACGAGGCCGCTGTACGTGAGCGGCAGGAAGTCGTAATGGTTGTGGATTAAGTCGAACGCTCCCGCTTTCTCGAAGGCATTGGCGATGTGTAGCGATTCCCACACCTTCGGATCGAGCGAGGGATCTTCTTCGAGCGGCGTTGGGCACACCGCGTCCAAATGAGCTTGCGTGACGCTGTCCGCCGTAGCGAACAGCGTCACGTCAACACCACGCTCGACCAGCCCCTCCGTGAGGAGGGACACCACCCGCTCCCACGGGCCGTAGTGGCGCGGTGGCACGCGCCACGAGATCGGCGCCAGCATCGCGACACGCATCGCGTTGCTAGCCGCGGGAGCTGGTACCGGCCTCTTGGTCTTCCTCGGCGCGGTCGCCCTCCACCTTGCCGCCACGGATCTCTCCGCGCCACGCGCCGGTCGGACTGCGTCGCTCCTCGATGAACTTCTTGAAGCGACCGAGATCGCCCTGGATGCGCGCGTCATCGGCGCCGAGCACGTCGCCGATCCGCTCGGTGACGTCCTTGGGCTCCCAGTGCATCTCGAGATCGATCTTCGTCTTGTTCTCACCGAGGGGGACGAAGCGCACGATGCCTTCATTTCGCGCGCCCGATGTGCTGCGCCACGCGATGATCTTGTCCGGCACCTGCTCGCTGATTTCGGCGTCCCACTCTTCGACCTTACCCGCGACCTTGGCGCTCCAGTGCAGGCGCTTGTCGTCCTGCTGCTGGACCGCCTCGACGCCTTCCATGAAACGCGGGAACTCTTCGAACTGGGTCCACTGGTCGTACGCGACCCGGACCGGAACGTCCACTTCGATGGATTTCTTGACTGTCGGCATGTCTATGACTCCTCCGCTTCTTTGAGCTCGATCCGACGTTTGGTTGCGCTCCCCTTCTTCGTGGCGGCCTTTTCATCGAGTCGCCGCTTCGTGTCGCGGGGCGAGCGAGTCGGCGGTTGACCGGCGCGATTCCGGGGAGCGGCTCGTGATGGCACGGCCCCGAGAGGCGCAAGAGCGGTGCCAGTTCGGGGGACGCGACCCACTCGTCGGGCGGGTGTTGGAGAATCGGAGTGTGGCCCAGACGTTGGCGGCCCGCGGAGCGACCAAGACCGACGATGACCTCGAGCGAGAGGTCGGGCTCCTTGCGAAGGTGGGCTACTGCGTCACGCCAAGTTTCTCCGCGAACGGAGATCGCGTCGCGTTCGTGTCCGACATCTCCGGGATCCCGCAGGCTTGGACCGTTGCGGTCGAGGGCGGGTGGCCGGATCGCGTCAGCGCTCTCGACGATCAGGTCGTCGGCCTCGAGTGGTCGCCGCGGGGAGATCGCATCGCGCTCGTCGTCGCGCCCGGCGGCGGGCTCAACACACAGATCTACGTCGTGCGCCCGAATGGCTCGGACCTTCGGCGTCTCACGCCCGGAGGCAAGGAGAACAACGCGTTCTCGCGCTGGAGCGCCGACGGTCGAACCCTCTTCATCACGTCGAGCCGCGACGATCCGTCCCACTGGGACGCTTTCGCGGTCGACCTCGACACCGGGTCGTGGAGCGAGCCGATCGCTCGAACGCGCGGGATCGCGCGGATTCACGACGACAACGCGAACTCGGTGCTCCTGCACCGCGTCATCACGCGCGGCGACAGCGACATCTATCTCGTGGACCGCCGCACGCCCGTGGAGACGCGCCTCACGCCGCACGACGGCCAGGCGCAGTTCTGGGATGGACGTCTGCGCGACGGCTGGATGCTGTGCGGTACGAATGCGGATCGCGAGCGGAACGTGTTCGCGCGCGTCCCGATAGACGGATCGGGCCGGATCGAAGTACTCGCCGAGCGAGACGATGCGGAGCTCGAGCAAACCGCGTACAGCGACGATCGCCAGCGGGCGGCGCTTGTCTGGAACGTCGCCGGCCGGAGCGAGCTCGAGGTGATGGACCTTTCGACCGGAGAGCGCACCGCGGTCGCGCTCCCTGCGGAGGGGGTCGGCGGTCCGACGTGGAGTCGCGATGGCCGGCGCCTCGCGTTCGTCGCGACGGGCCCGTCGGTCGGTCCGCCCGACATTTGGATCGTCGACGAGATCGGACTCGAACCGCGTCGCTTGACACGCTCGCCACATCCGGGCGTCGATCTATCGCGCCTGGTACCGCCGCGGCTCGAGCGGTTCGCAGCCGCCGATGGCCTCGAGCTTTCGGGCTGGCTCTACGTTCCGCGGACGTTCGTCGCGCCTGGACCCGTCGTTCTCTCGTTCCACGGTGGACCTGAAGCGCAGGAGCGACCGAGCTTCAACCGCACGTACGAGGCGCTGATGTCGCGCGGCATCGCGGTCTTCGCGCCGAACGTTCGCGGTTCGTCGGGTTTCGGAAAGACCTTCGTGCATCTCGACGATCGCGAGAAGCGCTTCGACGGAGTTCGCGACATCGCCGCCTGCGTCGACCACGTGGTGCGCATTGGTGTCGCCGACCCGAAGCGGATCGGGATCACCGGTGGGTCCTACGGCGGATACATGACGATGGCCGGGATCACTGAATTCCCGGAACAGTTCGCCGCGGCCGTCTGCGTGTGCGGGATTGTGAACTTCCGCACGTTCTTCCAGAAGACCGAGCCGTGGATGGCCGCCATCTCAAAGAGCGAGTACGGCGACCCCGATGACGGCGATCTGCTCGACCGGTTGTCGCCGATCCACCGGATGGACCGCGTGCGCACGCCGACCCTCGTGCTTCACGGCGCGAACGACACCAACTGCCCGGTCGTCGAGGCGGAGCAGATGGTCGACGAGATCGGCCGCCGCGGCGTACCGGTCGAGCTCGTTCTCTTCCCCGATGAGGGGCACGGTTTCCTGAAGACCGCCAACCGCGTGCGCGCCGCGGTCGAGACGGTGCGCTGGTTCGAACGCCACCTCGGCTAGCGGCCCTGTCACAACCCGCGCCTCCGCGGTGCTCTAGTGATGTATGGAAGCTTCGTCCATGACCCTGCCCGCACGGGATCCCGGGCATGTCGCTTTGGCGGTCTCGCCGGCATTTGAGAGCCTTTTTCGGGCCGAATACGCCCGGGTGGTGGGCATCGCGCAGCGGGTCCTCGGCGTTCAGGCCGAAGCTGAGGACGTAGCGCAGGACGTGTTTGTTTCCTTCTACCGGGGACATCCGGCGGACGCCCCGTACGCGCGCGCATGGCTCCATGCCGCGGCGGCGCACGCCGCGCTGAACGCGCTCCGCGGCCGCGACCGGCGCTCGCGCCGCGAGGCCGCGCAGGCGGTGCCTCTCGAGGCGACGGCCGCCGACGACCCCGCCGTGACCGTCGCCGCATCCGAGACGCGCCAGGAGGTCCGAGCGGTGCTCGCGCGCCTCCCCGACCGCTCGGCCGCGATGCTCGCGCTCCGATACGCCGGGCTCTCCTACGCCGAAATCGCCGCAGCGCTTGACGTCCGCGCGTCGAGCGTCGGCACCCTACTCAGACGCGCGGAAGATGCCTTCCGGAGGGAACTGCAATGAACGACACCGAGATCGCTCAAGCACTCGGCACGACCGAGCCCCGCGTGAACACCGACGACGCGCTCGCGCGATTCCAATCGAGAGTCCAGACCGAAGGGATCGCGCCGGTCGCACCGGTGGCGCGCGCACGCCTCACGTCGCGCTGGCTTCAGGGCCTCGCCGCGGCGGCGGGCGTGGTCATCGTCGCGAGCGCGCTCACGCTCTCGGGCGTCGCGGGCTCGATCTTCCAGATCTTCGAGCCGAAAAGTGTCGTCGCCGTACCGGTGACCCAGAGCGACCTCAACTACCTCGGTCAGGCGTGCGGCGGCCTCAACCTTCAGGAATGCATGGGGGCGTACGGCACCTTCGAATGGACGGCGCCGCCGCAGCCGAAAGAAGTCCAGTCGCGCACGCAGGCCTCGGCCGAGGCGGGCTTCGCCGCGCTCGCGCCGACCTCGCTGCCGTCGAGCGTCACGGGCAACCCGCGCTACGGCGTGGTCAATCGCTCGACCGCGACGTTCACATTCAGCGCCGACTCGACGCGGCAGGCCGCCGCGCGCCAGAACCGGACGGCACCCCCGCTCCCCGCGAACATCGATGGCAGCAAGCTGTTCATCACCGGCGGTCCCGCGGTCGTGCAGATCTGGGGCGCGCCGACCACGGCACCCGGACGCGGCGGACAAGGTGACATCTCCGACATCCCGACGCTGATCGTGGGACAGGCGAAGGCGCCGACCGTCTCGAGCGACGGCGTGACCGTTGACCAGCTGCGCGCGTATCTCCTGTCGCAGCCGGGCATCTCACCACAGCTCGCCGCCGCGATCCGCGCGATCGGCGATCCATCGAGCACGCTTCCCGTGCCGGTCCCCGCCGAGCTCGCTATATCGCACCCCGTGACCGTCCAGGGTGTTCAGGGACTCTTCGTCGGCGACAACACCGGGATCGCGGGCGCGGTCATCTGGCAGAAGGACGGCATGATGTTCGAGGTGATCGGTTCGTTCAACGAGAGCCAGGCTCTCGCTATCGCGAACTCCATGCGGTAGGTGGCGATCGCGGCCGGCGCGATCCGGCTCGAACACGTGACGAAGCGTTACGCGAAGGTCGTTGCACTGAACGACCTCTCGCTCTCGGTGGAGCACGGCGTGTTTGGCTTCCTCGGTCCGAACGGCGCGGGAAAAACGACGGCGGTGAAGATCCTTCTCGGTCTGACTCGCCCCACCACCGGGAGCGGATCGCTCGCCGGCGCCGCGTTCGGTTCGAAGGCCTCCCTCGGCCGCATCGGTTATCTGCCCGAGCTCTTCCGCTATCAATCGTGGCTCACCGCGCGTGAGGTGCTCGCACTTCACTGCGAGCTCGCGGGCATCGATCGCGCCCGTTGGGGATCGGAGATCGACCGCATTCTCGCGACGGTCGGGCTCGCCGATCGCGGCACCAGCCGCGTGGGCACGTTCTCAAAGGGAATGCAGCAACGCCTCGGGCTCGGGGTGGCGCTGCTGGGCGATCCTGCAGTCGTGCTCCTGGACGAGCCGACGAGCGCGCTCGATCCGGTGGGCCGTCACGACGTGCGCGAGATCATCCGCGCGCTCCGCGAGAAGGGAACGATCGTCTTCCTCAACTCGCACCTGCTGAGCGAGGTCGAGCAGGTGTGCGACGCGGTGGCGATCGTCGATCGCGGCAGAGTCGTGGCCCAGGGCGATCTTGCCGAGCTTCTCCGAACGTCATCGGTGCGCGTCCGCGCGACCGGGATCTCGCGCGAGGCACGCGCGGCGATGGCCCGCTTCGGCGAGCTGGACGATGACGCCGACGGCGCTGTCGTCGTCAAAGGGATCGAACGCGAGCGGATCCCCGACCTCGTCGCTGCGATCGTCGCGTCCGGAGCGCGCGTCTATGCCGTCGAATCTCAACACGAATCGCTCGAGGAGCGCTTCCTGAGTCTTCTGGGCCAGTGAGATGAAAGCGGCGGTCGTCGTTGCGCGTCAGGTGGTGAGCGAAGCCTCGCGGCGCCGTCTGCTTCTCGCGCTCGTGCTGCTGACCCTCCTGGTGATCGCGCTGACCGTCTGGGGCGTCTCGCGCATCGACGATCTGCGGAACGCCGGCCAGCCGCTCTCCGATGCGCAGAAGAAGACGATCGTGTCGCAGCTCCTGATCCTCGTGATGTTCATGTTCAGCTGGGTGCTGTCGCTCGCGGCCGTCTTCGTAGCGTCGCCGGCGATCTCAGGCGAGCTCGAGTCTGGGATCGCACTCGCGATCCTCGCTCGGCCGATCTCGCGCGCCGAGTACGTCGTCGGGAAGTGGTTGGGCCTGGCCGCGCTCGTCGTCGCGTACGGTCTCGCGGCGGGAATCGTGGAGATCGTCGCCGTACAGCTCGTGAGCGGCTATCAGCCGCCGCATCCATTGGAGTTCCTCGGCTTCGTGCTGGGTGAAGGCCTCGTGATCCTCACGTTCGCGCTCATGCTGTCCACGCGCGTTGCCGGCATGGTTGGCGGGGTCATCGCCGCGATCCTCTTTGGTATCGCGTGGATAGGCGGGATCGTCGGCGGAGTCGGCGCCGCGTTCAACAACGAGACCGTCACGCACGTCGGTACGGCGACAAAGCTCATCCTTCCCACGGACGGGCTCTGGCGAGGCGCCGTGTGGAGCCTCGAGCCTTCGATCGTCATCGCGGCGCAACAACAAGCTGGACCTGCGGTGGCCGCGAACCCGTTCTTCGCCGCCGAGCCACCGCCCGCCGCGTATGTGATCTGGGCTGTCGCGTGGATTGCCGCCATGCTCGCGCTCGCGATTTGGAGTTTCCGCTCGCGCGAGGTTTGAGCGACAGAGAGGTGCGGGTCCCTGTCCCGGCTCAGGCGGTGAGCAGCGCCGGGGTCTTCTTCGCTCGGCCCCTCGTGGGATCGCGATGGACCGCCGGCTAGGGGCCGCTCGCTCAGAAGACCCCGACGCTTCTCAACCCGCTCCCTTTGGCACCACCCGCAGCCTGAGCTACGCCACCCACACCGCAGTCCGCTCTAGCATCGCCTCGCGATGCCAATCGATCGAGCGTTTTCGCGGCGAGCCGGCTTTCAGGCCTATCTCATCGCCGCGTTCTCGCTCGTCTACGCGGTCGTGTTTCTCGGCTTCGTCCGGAATCATCCAGAGAACACTCAGGCCGCCGCGCTCGCGTGGGCGCTTATCGCTGGAGCTGGACTCGCGGCGACCATCACGACGACATCGGCCGCAGGCCGTATCGGTGGCGATGCACGATGGTGGCTCACCGCACTCGGGGTCGGGTACGGACTTCTGTCCGCCGCCCACGGCACCTTCGCCGCGGTCGCCGTCGAGCAGGGCATCGCCGCGTCGGATCTCTCGCCCACCGATCCGCGCGGGCTCGCGACATTCGGGCTCGCGGGGCTCTGGGCATTCACGCTCGGCCTCGAGACGGTCTCGGGCAACGGATCGCTCCCGCGCAATCTCGGCTGGCTTGCGGTCATCTGCGGAATCGATCTCATCGTCCTTTACGTGGCGACGATCGCCGCGCTTGAAGGCCTCATCCTCGTGAGCGGTGGGCTCGCGTCCGTCATCCTCGTTCCGGCGTTCTGGATCTGGACAGGCCGGGTCCTTCGCGGCTAGGCCCCTTCGAGCGGGCAGCCCTCGCGCTCCCTCTGGTGGGATCGTTCGCGCTCGGCTTGCCTCTCTTCGTCTTTCCCCGGCCGTTCGCGCGCATCGCCGACCTCGCGGGAGACGACACCTTTATCTACGAGCTCGGTGGCGCGGCGATGCTCGGGTACGCCGTGGCTCTTGCGCTCGGCATCCGCTCCGGGCTGTGGCCGCCGATGCGCTTTGTCGTCCTCGCCACCTACGTGTTCGCGGCGATCGCCTTCCTTGCCGGGTTCGCTTCGTTCGCGAGCAATCAGATCAACGGGCTCGTCGTCGCCGTCTCGCTGTGGGCCGTCATCGTCGCATGGGCCCTCGCGCAAATCCTCGTCGCGCATCGTGGCGCCGTCGCGGGTCCGCGCGAGGTCGCGAGGTGGGTGGTCATTGTCCTCGCGCTCGCGACTGTGTCAGCGGGGGTGTTCGGCCTCGGGCCGCAGCTTCCTGGGCCCTTCGCCTCGCTGATGGGGTACAGAGGCACCGACGAGTTCGTCTACCGGCTGGCAGGCGCTGCGTGCTTCGGCTACGCGGCGATGGGCATCCAGGAGCTTCGTTCACTGCATTGGGACGACCTGCGCCTTCCGAACATCATGGCGCTTGTCTTCAACGGTCTCGCGTTCCTCGCGAGCGCCTTCGAGATTCTCGCCGGCCGCGCCACCCTCCTTGCGTCGCTCGTCGCATTGGCCGCCGGCTTCTTCACCGTCGCAATCGCCGCGATCCTCGTCCGCCGAGGGCGCTAGGTGGGTTGAAAGCGCTGCCCCTCACGAACCTCGACCTGATCGGGTCCAAACTCGCGCCTCAATGACTCGGCGATCTCCGCCGTAAGCCCTTCGACCCCGAGACGAACCCGGTTGGCAGGAATATGCACACCATATGAAACAAGCGCGATTCCACGTTGGCGGACCTCGTCAGCCTCCACTCTGACCCGAGCGAATAAGTTCTCAAGCGATGCCAGGCTGTTCTTCATGCCGGGTACCACGCGGACCGCGATGCGACGTCCGGTTGACGCATGGACTTCCTCGACGATCGCGACTAGCGCTGGGTCGGACACAGTCGCATAGACCTCGACGGCACCGTCAGGCCCGCGCACGATGCCCGCGAACGTATCGGGTGCCTCCGCCCGCAACCGCGCGTCTAGAGCGCCTGCGAGCGATGGGAACGGGGAGTCATCAGGCGGCGCCGGCCTCGGAGTGAATGTTCGGTCCTTCATGGCATCGTCAAGGCGTTAGTCCGTGATCCGCGTCTCCGCGGGCCCGAGGATCGACCAGTGGGTCATGTTCTTTCCCGGCTTGGCTCCATGCCAGTGCCGCGTGCCTTTCGGGATCAGCGCGATCACGCCGGGGGTGAGGTCGTGCTGCTCCTCGTCGGTCGCGATGAGCCCGTCGCCTTCCGTACACATGAGGATCTGATCGGTCGTGTGCGTGTGCCACCGG
>DATLPP010000018.1:0-4558 GCA_035535615.1 Candidatus Udaeobacter sp. | reverse complement strand
GGTCCTGGGGGTTGTGGAGGATCGCGTCGTTCGAGAAGAGCTCGTCGAGCAGCTTGGTGTTGTGCTTGTTCCAGCTCTCTTCGACGATGCGACGTGCGCTGATCTTGTTCTGTTCGTTAGTCATGGGTTCTCCTTCAATTTCGCTTCGAGGGTGATCAGACGTTCCCGAGGTACCGGCTGGACACCTCGCCGGCACGGAGGCACGGCGGTGGATGACCGGGGGGAACACGTCCATTGTCCTCCCGATCTGAGTCAGGACAATGGCCAAATCAGCATTGTTGGGCAACTGTGTTGAAGCGGCGGGACGCCCTGTTTACGCCGTTTTTTTGAGCTCCTGTACCACTTTGCTAACAGCGTCTTTCGCATCGCCAAAAAGCATTGCGGTCTTCGGATCGAGATATAGGTCGTTGTCGATTCCCGCGAATCCAGGTTTCATCGATCGCTTGATGACGATGATGTTCTGCGCCTTGTCGACGTCGAGGATCGGCATGCCGTAGATCGGTGAGCCGGGATTCGAACGCGCGGCCGGGTTGGTCACGTCGTTCGCCCCAATGACCAGCGCGACGTCGGTACGCTGGAATTCCGGATTGATCTGCTCCATGTCGAAGAGCTTGTCGTACGGCACATTCGCTTCCGCCAAGAGCACGTTCATGTGACCGGGCATCCGGCCTGCGACCGGATGGATCGCGTACTTGACGTTGATGCCCTTCGACTCGAGCAGATCCGCGAGCTCGCGCACGCCATGCTGCGCCTGCGCGACCGCGAGACCGTATCCCGGAACGACGATCACGTTCTGCGCGTATGAGAGAAGGATCGCGGCGTCCTCGGCGCCGATCGAGCGTATTGAGCGGCCGTCGTCGCCCGTGGTCGCAGCTGCCGCGCCGGCGGGCGTCGCGGCCCCGAACGCCCCGAACAGGACGTTCCCGAGCGAGCGGTTCATGGCTTTCGACATGAGTCGCGTCAGGATCGTTCCGGACGCACCGACGAGAGTGCCGGCGACGATGAGGAGCTGGTTGTTCAGGGTGAACCCGGCCATCGCCACGGCGAGGCCGGTGTACGCGTTCAGCAGCGAGATCACGACGGGCATGTCCGCGCCGCCGATCGGCATGACGAGGGCGACGCCGAACGCCAGCGCGAGCAGCGTGATGACCGCGATCAAGAGCATCGGCTCGATCGCGAACGACCCAGCGATCGCACCGCCGAGCACCACCAGCGAGAGCAACGCGGTGGCAGCCGCGATGCCGCCGGTCACGAACTGCTGGCCCGCGTAGCGGAACGCCTTTGGCGTGATCAGTCCCTGCAGCTTCCCGAACGCGATAGCGCTGCCGGAGAACGAGACGGCTCCGATGATCAGGGCCAGCAAAGTAGCCAGAGAGGCCCCGAACTCGAGGACGCCGGCGTCACGCTGGCGCGCGAACTCGAGGATCGCCACAAGCGCGGCCGCCCCGCCGCCGGCGCCGTTGAAGAGCGCGACCATCTGCGGCATAGCGGTCATCTTCACCGTCCGCGCGCCGGCGAAGCCAGCGATCCCGCCGACGGCGACACCCGCGAGGATGATCGGAACGCCGCCGTTTACGTCCGCGGCGAAGAACGTCGCGATGACCGCGATGAGCATCCCGGTCGCCGCGATGCGGTTGCCTTGAACGGCTGTCGTCGGGGATGAGAGGCCCTTCAGCCCGAGGATGAACGTGACGGCCGCGATGAGATACGCGACCGGGATGAGCGTTGCGACGGTCATTCGCGCTTCCGCACGGGGCGCTGCTTGAACATTGCGAGCATGCGGTCGGTGACGACGAAACCGCCCACGACGTTCGCGGTGCCGAGCACCACCGCAAGGAACCCAAGGACTGTGCCGATAGGACCCGGGATGGCGCTCGCCACGAGCATCGCCCCGACGATGACGATCCCGTGGATGGCGTTCGCGCCGCTCATCAGAGGCGTGTGGAGCGTCGACGGTACCTTCGAGACGACCTCGAAGCCGACGAAGATCGCGAGGATGAAGACGTACGCCGCGACGATCGCTTCGCCCGTCATGCCGGGACTTTCTGCGGTTCGAGAACCTTCCTCGTCTGCTCGTGCACGACCTCGCCGTCCTTGGTGATGACCGTTCCTTTGATCACGTCGTCGTTCATGTCGAGGTTGAGCTTGCCTTCCTTCGTGAGCATCAGCCCCAGGAGGCTTTGGATGTTCCGCGAGTACATCTGGCTCGCGTGGTACGGCATCGTCGACGGGATATTCGTCGTCCCATCGATGCGCACGCCGTCGACGTCGATGACTTTTCCGGCCTGCGTGAGCTCGGTGTTTCCACCGGTCTCAGCGGCGAGGTCCACGATGACCGAGCCGGGCTTCATCGAGCGGACCATGTCCGCGGTGATGAGCTTCGGCGCAGGCCTGCCTGGGATCGCGGCCGTCGTGATGATGATGTCGTTCTCCTTGACCGCCTTCGCGAGGAGCTCGACCTCCTTGCGATGAGCCTCTTCGGAGAGCTCCTTCGCGTATCCGCCGGCGCCCTCGCCGGTCTCGCCGAGGTCGACTTCGAGGAACTTCGCGCCGAGGGACTGCACCTGTTCCTTCACCACCGGCCGCGTGTCGAATGCCTCGACGACCGCGCCGAGCCGCCGCGCGGTCGCGATGGCCTGAAGGCCGGCGACGCCCGCGCCGATGATGAACGCCTTTGCCGGCGGGATCGTGCCGGCCGCGGTCGTCAGCATCGGGAAGAATTTTGGAAGCGCTGCAGCCGCGAGAAGCACGGCTTTGTATCCCGCCACCGTGGCCTGCGACGAGAGCGCGTCCATCGGCTGCGCCCGGGTGATGCGCGGGATCGCGTCCATCGAGAGCGCGGTTACGCGCCGCCGCGCGAGCTCGCGCACCAAAGTGTGGTTTGTCAGCGGCTGCAGGAATGCGATGAGCACGGCGCCTTCGCGAATGCGCCCGAGCTCATCATCTGAGGGCCTTGCCACCTTGAGCACGAGATCCGCCGACCAGGCATCGCCGATCGTCCCGCCCGCCTCGGTGTACATACGATCGGGAAAGCTCGACGCCTCTCCGGCGCCGCGCTCGACGACGACCTCGTTCCCGCTCTTCGCGAGGCGACCGACCGTCTCCGGAACTAGGGCGACACGCCGCTCGCCGGGCGTGGTCTCCCGCACGACGCCGATCCTCATGGAATGACGAAAAGCCTAACGGGAAACGGGCTCGCGCGTCTCCGCCGGGAGCTCCCTGATGCGCGGCAGGACATCGTTGCCGAGCCGCTCGATCGTCTCGGTGTCGATGGGCGTGGTGAACGGGGCAATGAACTCTTTGACCCCGACAGCCGCGTAGCTCGAGATGAGATCGATGACCTCCGAGGCTGTGCCGATGAAGGCTTCGGGCGCGGACGTCATCCCATGCGTGCGTGCGATCCGCTCGAGCACGCTCTGCGCTTCGGCGCGGTCCTTCCGTATGACGATCCGCTTGCCGGAGACCGCTTGGATCTCCCTCGGGTCACGGCCGACGTCCTCGCAGTGCTTGCGCAACACCGCGAGCTTCTCCGCAATCTGTTCGGGGGTGCCCCATCCGTGCCACATGTCGGCGTAGCGCGCAGTCGTGCGCAGCGTGCGCTGCTCGCCTCCGCCACCGATCAGTATCGGCAGCCGCTTCTGGACCGGGCGCACCAGGACTTCGGCATTCTCGAGGTCGTAGAACTTGCCGTGGAGCGTGATCCGCTCGCCGTCCACGAGCTTGCGGATGATCTTCGTCGCCTCGGAAAAACGATCGGAGCGTTCGCGTGGCGTGCCGAGATCGATTCCGTACGCGTTGTGCTCGAGAGCATTCCAGGCGGCGCCGATGCCGAGGATCGCGCGTCCCCCCGAGATGTTGTCGAGCGTCGTCGCCATGTTCGCGAGCACCGCGGGATGGCGATGCGTGACGCCCGAGACGAGGCAACCGATGCGAACGTTCTTCGTGATTGCCGCGTACGCCGCCTGCAGCTGCCAGCCCTCGAGGTTGGGGCGGTGGAGATCGCCGTTGATCGAGTAGAAGTGGTCCCACACCCAGAGCGAATCGAAGCCAAGCCGGTCCGCGAGCAGCGCGTGATCGCGCAAGGTTTCCCACGTCGCGTTCTGTGGCCAGAGGTTGACGCCGAAATGGATGGTCACGGGCATCCAGTATCTACACTTTCGCCGTGTTCCGCGCCGCGCGAAGCGTCCTCTCATTTCTCGTCGTCATCGCCGCGCTCGCACTGCTATGGGAGGTCGTCAAGCTACTGGGCGGCGATCCAAGCGAGGCCTGGACGCCCCCCTTTCAGTGGACCGTCGCGAGCGATCTGAACATGCCGCACGTCTGGGACATCGCCGCGTCCTTCGGGGAGCCGGCGCAGCGAAACGGCCCGCCTCTCGGCATCGTGCTGGTGAAGGCGGGGATCTTCACGTTCCAGGAGGCCTTCGGCGGCTTCGTCTTCGGCGCGTTGCTCGGGCTCGCTCTGGCCATCGTGTTCGTTCACTCGCCGCTGCTCGAGCGAGCCCTCGTCCCATACGTCGTCGCGTCGCAGACCGTTCCGATCATCGCGATCGCGCCCGTC
>DATLPP010000017.1:0-2724 GCA_035535615.1 Candidatus Udaeobacter sp. | reverse complement strand
CCGTCGACTCCGTGCTTGAGGAGGTAGTGGAAGCGCTCGTTCGTGTCCTCCGCGGAGCCGAACCCCGCGAACTGACGCATCGTCCAGAGACGTCCCCGGTACATCGAGGGCTGGACGCCGCGCGTGTACGGAAACTCCCCGGGGAACCCGAGATCGCGCCCCGGATCGAAGCCTTCGAGGTCGTCGGCCGTGTAGAGCGGCTCGATGACTTCATCGGAGAGCGTCGAAAAGCGGCGTTTGCGCTCCGGGTGCTTTTTTGTCGCCGCGCCATAGACATCGTCGAGCCACCGGTGCTTCTTAGTCCCCGTTTTCTGGATCGTCATGCCGCGGCCAGGAGCGAGCGCGCGATCACGATGCGCTGTATCTCGCTCGTCCCTTCGTAGATGGTCGTAGCGCGTCCGTCGCGTGCGTACCGCTCGACGGCGTAGTCCCGCATGTACCCGTTGCCGCCGAGTATTTGCACGGCGGCGTGCGTGGCGCGCTGCGCCATCTCGCTCGCGTAGAGCTTGGCCATCGCGGCTTCGCGGGTGAACGGCCTGCCCCGGTCGCGGAGCCAGGCCGCGCGAAGCGCGAGAAGGCGCGCGGCCGCGAGATCGCTGTCCGCCTTGGCGAGCCGGAAGCGAAGTCCCTCGAAATCCGCGATCGCGCGGCCGAACTGCTTGCGCTCCTTCGCGTACGCGCGCGCGACCTCGAGCGCGCGCCGCGCGATCCCCACGGATTGCGCCGCGATGCCGATGCGACCGCCGTCGAGTCCGGACATCGCAATGCCGAAGCCCTTACCTGGCTCGCCGAGCAGGGCGTCGTCGCTGACCTGGGCGTCATCGAGAATGAGCGCGCTCGTGTCCGACGCGCGAAGACCGTGCTTGCGCTCCGAAGGTCCGATCGAGACGCCGGGCGCGTCGAGAGGCACGACGAAGGCGGTGATGCCGGCGCTGGTGCGTTTTGGATCGACCTCGCCGAGACGCGCGAGCACGATCGCGAAGGGCGCGTAACGCGCGTTGGTGATGAACTGCTTCCGCCCGCCGATCCGCCATTTGGTCCCATCACGTCGCGCGGTCGTGCGCAGCGATGCGGCGTCGCTGCCCGAGGTCGCCTCGGTCAGCGCGAACGCGCCCAGCCCGGCGCCGTCGATCAGCTTCGGCAGCCATCGCTTGCGCTGGTCCGCGGTCCCGTAGCGCACGATGGAGCTCGCGACGATGCCGCTGTTGACGGCGACCCCGACGGCAAGCGACGGCCATGCGGCGGAGAGCTCCTCGAGTACCAGCGCGAACGCCACCGCCGACGCGCCGAGCCCGCCGTCGGCCTCCGGGATCGTCATGCCAAGGACGCCGAGACGGCCGAGCTCGGCGATCAGGTCGGGCGGGAGCGCTCCCTCTTTTTCCGCCGCGGGGATCCGCTCGGCGAGGCTCGATCTCGATGCCCAATCGGCGACTGCGCCCGAGAGCTCGCGCTCGGTCTGGCCGACGAATGGATTCATGACGCTCGCGTTTTCTTGATGGCTTCGGTGAACGCCGGCACGAACTCCATCACGTCCGCGACGACGCCGTAGTCGGCGACCTTGAAGATGTCGGCGTCGGGGTCCTTGTTCACGGCAACGATGACCTTGCTCGACGTCATGCCCGCGAGGTGCTGGATCGCGCCTGAGATGCCGAGCGCGACGTAGAGATCCGGCGTCACCGTCTTGCCGGTCTGCCCGACCTGCTCCTCATTCGGCCGCCATCCAGCGTCGGTCACGGCACGGGACGCACCGACCGCGCCGCCGAGCGCATCGGCAAGCTCCTCGACCAGATGCCAGTTCTCGGGTCCCTTGAGCCCGCGACCGCCGGACACGACCACGCGCGCCTCGGAGAGCGGGACGCGCTTCGTTGCCGTCGCCGTTGCCGCGAGCTTCACGAAGGTGAGCTTCTCCGCCGATGCGTCGGCGTCCATCTTCTCGACCCGCGGCGCCTCGGCGCCTTCCTTGAGCGGCATCGCACCCGGTCGCACCGAGACGATCGCGGGAAGGTCGAGCCGCAGCTTCGCGCGAACCTTGCCGGCGTACATCGGCTTGTCGAGCTCGAGCGCGTTCCCGGCCGCGCGGATATCGGTCACGTCGGCCGCGTAGGCGCGACCGAGCCTCGCGGCGAGACGCGCGCCGAGGTCGCGTCCGTTCAGGGTCGCGCCGAGGAGAACCAGATCAGGCTTCTCCGCCTCGATCTTCTTCGCGAGCGCAGAGACGAAAGGCAACGCCGAGTAGCGCTCGCCCGCGATCTCCACGACGGTCGCCTCGCCCAGCTCGCGGGCCTTCACGGCGATCTCGAGCGTGACGCGGCGGAGGTCGGTCCCTTTCCGCTCGGCGACGACGAGGGTTTTCACAGGACCTTCGCCTCGTCGCGCAGCGCCGTCGCGAGCTGCTGCGCGATCTGCTTGGCGTCGCCGTCCTTGAGGATCTTGCCTCCACCGCGTACCGGCGGCGGCTCCATCGAGACGACCGTCCAGGTGGGCCCGGACGCGTCGACGCCGAGCGCAGTCAAGGCGCGTTCGGGAATTTCCTTCTTCTTCGCCTTCATGATCCCGGGCAACGACGGGTAACGCGGCTCCTTCTCGCTCTTGTGCACCGTGGCGAGCGCGGGGAGCGGCGCCTTCCAGACCTCGTGACCGCCTTCCACCTCGCGCCAGAGCTCGACGCCGCCGTCTTGCGGGACGACCTTCGTGATCGTGGCGACGTGCGGCCAGCCGAGAAGC
>DATLPP010000016.1:0-2441 GCA_035535615.1 Candidatus Udaeobacter sp. | reverse complement strand
ACCACCCGGCGCGCCTCCTCCACCGCGGGTCCGGTCGTGGTCTCGAGGAGGTCCAACCCCTGGGCCGCGCACAGCGCTTCGATGGCGAGGACCTCACGCGTGTTGCGCACGACCTCCGCGAACTTGTGCGCGGCGTGCACCCCCATGCTGACGTGATCCTCCATCCCCGCCGATGTCGGCATGGACTGGACCGACGCGGGGTACGCGCGCAAGCGGTTCTCGGTGACCAGAGCGGCTGAGGTGTACTGAGCCACCATGAAGCCGGAGTTCGTCCCCGGACTGCGCGTGAGGAACGCCGGCAGGCCGCTCGTGTGCCCGTTGGTCAGCCTGTCGACACGCGCCTCGCTGATGTCGGCCAGCTCGGCGACCGCGATGGTCGCGAGGTCCAGTGCGATCGCGACCGGCTGGCCGTGGAAATTTCCGCCGCTCACGACTCGATGATCCTCGGCGAACACGATGGGGTTGTCGGTCACGGAGTTGATCTCGATCTCGAGAACCCTTCGTACATAGGCGAGCGCGTCGCGCGACGCCCCGTGTACCTGAGGGATGCAACGCACCGAATACGGGTCTTGCACGCGGGGATCGCCGACGCGGTGCGAGGCGACGTTGGGGCTTCCGGCCATGAGCGAGCGGAGGTTCGCGGCCACCGCCTGCTGTCCCGGGTGCGGCCGTGTCGCGTGGAGCTCCGCGTCCCACGCGCGATCGGTTGCGCGTAGCGCTTCGGCGGACATTGCCCCCACCACGTCGGCGGTCGTCGCGAGCACCTCAGCGTCGTGAAGCGCGAGGCAGCCGATGGCGGTCATGACCTGTGTGCCGTTGATGAGCGAGACGCCTTCCTTCGGGCCGAGCTCGATGGGTTTCAAGCCCGCCGCCTTGAGCGCATCGGCCCCGCTTCTGGTCTTGCCCTCATCGATGGTCTCGCCTTCGCCTATCAGCACGAGCGCCGCATGGGCGAGCGGGGCGAGATCGCCCGACGCACCGACGCTGCCGTGTCGCGGGATCGCCGGGTGCACGCGCCGATTGACCATGTCGCAGAGAAGGTCGATGACCTCCGCCCGCACACCCGAGTTGCCGGCCGCGAGCGTGTTCGCGCGGAGCACGAGGATCGCGCGGACGACGTCCTCCGGCAGGGGAGGCCCAACACCGACGGCGTGGCTGCGCACGAGATTGCGCTGCAACGCGCGCAGCTCGTCGTGCGGAACGCGCACCGTCGACAGGTCGCCGAACCCCGTGTTGATGCCGTAGACGGGATCGTCGGCTTGCGCGATCTGGGCGACGACCTTCGCGGCCTGCTGGACCTGGCGCTCCGCGGCACGGTCGAGGCCCACCGCCACGTCTCGGCGCGCGATCGCGACGACGTCGCCGATGGTGAGGTCGTGACCGGTGAGCCTGAGGGTGGCTATTTCAGGTTCTCGCGGTACCAGGCCCCGAGCTCGGTGTAGTGCTCGGCCGCGCGAACGGTCCATCGCGCGTCCTCGGGTCGCGCCTCGCGGACGACACGCGCGGGGACGCCGACGACGAGCGTCCGCGCTGGCGGCGAGAACTTCTCGGGCAGGACCGCGCCCGCCCCGACGATCGTCTCCTCGCCGATCACGTTGCCGCCGACCAGGACAGCAGCCTGTCCGATGAGGACGTTGCGCCCGATCACGCTCGAGTGAACGAGTGCGTTGTGCCCGATCGTGACATCCGGCCCGACCAGCGTCGGCTCGCCCTCGTCGGTGTGGATCGTCGAGTTGTCCTGCACGTTGGAGCGCGGACCGATCACGATGCGATCCATGTCGCCGCGCAGCACGGTCCCGAACCACACCGACGCGCCGCTCTCCACGGTGACGTCTCCGATGAGAACGGCGGTCGGCGCGATGAACGCGTCCGGCGCGACCTTCGGCGTCTTTCCCCGGTAGCCGTAAAGCGGCACGTCAGGAACAATAGTGCGATGAAGACCCGCGACCTTCGCGTCACCGGCTACCGGCCGCTCGTACCGCCGGCGATCATCCTCGAGGAGCTGCCGCTCTCCGAGACCGGATCGCGGCTGGTCGCCAAATGGCGTGAGGACCTCACGCGCATCCTCTCCCAGGGCGACGATCGCCTGATCGCGATCGTCGGGCCGTGCTCGATCCACGATCCGGTCGCCGCGCTCGATTACGGGCGGCGGTTGCAGACCCTCGGTGAACAGCTGGGTGATGACCTCGTGGTGGTCATGCGCGCGTATTTCATGAAACCGCGAACAAGCGTTGGCTGGAAGGGCCTCGTTTCCGATCCGCACCGTGACGGTTCGTTCCGCATCAACGATGGTCTTCGCCTGACGCGCCGCCTGCTGCTTGACCTCGTCGAGATGGGGGTCCCCGCCGCGTGCGAGTTCGTCGACCCCATCTCGCCGCAGTACACGAGCGACCTCGTCGCCTGGGCGGCGATCGGCGCGCGCACCACCGAGAGTCAGGTGC
>DATLPP010000015.1:0-9431 GCA_035535615.1 Candidatus Udaeobacter sp. | reverse complement strand
GAAAGCTCGGTCCCGTCCTCGAGCGTCACGATCTTCCGGTCGCCGTCGGAGCGAATCTCCTTCACCGGCTTGTACGTGTCGATCTTGAGACCGAATTTGAGTGCGTGGTCGGCCATCTTCCGGGCGAGCTCGGCGCCCGTGACGGATTCGAATCCGGGATAGTCCTCGATGAGGTCGGTGTTGAGGATCTCGCCGCCTACGTCCTTCGAATCCAGGAGGACCGTTTTCATGTCGGCCCGCGCGGCGTACAGGCCCGCGGTAAGTCCGGCAGGTCCGCCGCCGATGATGATGAGGTCGAGATCCTTCAGCTCAAGCGTCCTTTCCAGAAAGCTCTCTCACACTAGAACACTTGATCATTCCCGAAAGATTCCTCGCGCTCGGTGACTCGTTCACCATCGGCACGGGGACGACCCCGGATCGCTCGTTCCCCGCGGTTCTCGCGCGGCTGTGGACCGACGGTGGCCGTGCCGTCGTTCTCTCGAACCCAGCCGTGAACGGATACACGACGGACGATCTCATCGACGACGAGCTTCCCCTCGTGGCGTCTTTCCATCCGACGGTCATCACGTTGCTGATCGGCGCGAACGACATCGTCCAGGGATCCAGCGACGATCGCTACCGCAGCCAGCTCCGGTCGATCCACGGGCGGGTTCGCGCGGATGCACCTGACGCGCGTGTGATCGCGCTGCCACAACCCGACTGGTCCCTGTCCCCCGCGGGCGCCGGCTTTGGCCGTACGGACGAAATCGCGCGGAAGATCGAGCGCTTCAACGAAATCGCGCAGCACGAGGCCGAACGCGCTCGCGCTCTGTGGATCGACCTCTTCGCGCTCATGCGGGAGCAGGGACACAGGAGGATGTTCGCCTCCGACGGGTTGCACCCGTCCGCGGAGGCGTACGCGGAGTGGGCGCGAGCGCTCGCTACGACAGCGTCGGCTTCGTCACCATGAGGAAGACGATCACGACGACGATCGCGGCGAGCAGGATGCCCATGAAGCGCGCATTCGAGGCGTACCGCCTGTAGTCGTCGCTCTCCGGGCCGGCGGTCTCGAGCGCGTGGATCTGATTGCGAAGCATCGGCGTGTAGACGAAGAATCCGAGCGCCACAGCGATCGCCCACAGCACGATCCCGCCGGCGATCCAGAACGTGGTGAAGCGCAGCTCGCCGACAAGAACCATCGTCACGCCCGTGACCGCGAGGAGCACGTAGGCGGGGTTCGCGAACCAGTCATCGAGCCGCTTGATGCCGCGAAGGACGAACGACTGGGTGGGAACCGGCTCGCGGGCGACCCGCGCGAGCCACACGCCGTATGTCGCGTTGAATCCAACCGCCACGATCGCGAGCAGCACGTGGAGAAACTTGACGATCACGAAGAGGGACATCGGTCCGCGAAGTTTAGATGAGCGTTACATCGGAGCAAACGATTGTGCGATCTAATTGAGGCCCGATGCTCGCTCAGAAACGGAGGACCTGTTTCGTTCTCGGGCTCGCCTTCGTCGCGAGCTCGTGCCAGAGCATCTCTCCGCCGCCGGTCGTGACCGCGTCACCGACTGGGTCAATCCAGGTCGCTCTGACGGTCGGCGCGCCTTCCATCGATCCGTTCGTCGCGAGTTTTCTTGCGGCGAACAACTCGACGTTCGATCTGCAAGAGCCGCCTGCCGATGTCGCGATCACCGCCGTGCGGGCGATCGAGATCGTCGCGAGCCGTTCCCGAGGGCCGATCAAGAAGGCCGACGCGGTGTTCGGCGTCCTGCACGCGAACCTCGGTGTCATCGCGCCGCCGAAAGCGTGGCTCGTCGTTCTGGTTGGACCGGGACTCGTTCCGCTGGCCGGGTTGCCGCCGTCGCCGTCGCCAAACCTTGCGGCCGCATCGTTCGCGCAAGCTCAGAACTTGTACTTCGTGTACGCGTTCGTCGAGGCGACGGGCGGATCGATGATCATGGCCGGCGGATCGGGGCCTCCGCCGTAGGGTCTACGTCCGAGCGGTCACCGGTACCGCCGTTCCGGTGATGCCGCTCGCCTCTTCGCTCGAAAGGAACACCACGACCGCGGCGATCTCGGCGGCGGTCGCCCAACGCGACGGGTCGGCCTTCGGCATCGCGGATCGGTTCTCGGCGTTGTCGATGATCTGCGGCAGAACGCAGTTCGCGGTGATGCCCTCGCGCTTGGTTTCCTCGGCGAGCGACTCGGTCCAGCGAAGCAGCGCGGCGTTCGCCATCGCGTACCCGGCCGCGCCTTTCTCGCCCTTCAGCGCCGCGGTGGAGGCGACGTTCACGATCCGGCCGTAGCCGCGGGCGCGCATCGGCCGCAGGCACGCCACCGTGGCAGCGACGATCGTCGCGACCTTCTGATCCCAATAGCCGCGGTACGCGGTGAGGTCGCCGCCGGCGGCGTCGGACGCCGCGTATCCACCGATGAGGTTCGCGACAACGTCGAGCCGGCCCCACGCGCGAAGCACCTGCTCGACGAAGTCCTCAATCGCGGCGTGGTCGGCGGGATCGGCGGTCCGTACGAGGACTCGCGGATCGTTCGCCGGACCGGCCAGCTCACCAAGCGACTCGCGCAGACCGGCGCCTTTGGCCTCGTCTCGGACGGGTATCGCGACGTGCGCGCCTTGCTCGAGATACGCGCGAAGGACCGTCGGGCCGACGTTTCCGGTCGCGCCCGTAAGTACTACGGCGCGCTTAGAAAGATCGAACATCGCGGCTAGTATCGCGACATGAGCGTGCTCGATCGCATACAGCAGCCGCGCGACCTTCGGCTGCTCCATCGCGAAGAATTGCTCGAGCTTTGCCGCGAGATTCGCGAGTTCACAGTCGAGAGCGTGCAGAAGACCGGCGGCCACATCTCATCGAGCCTCGGCACGGTCGAGCTCACGGTGGCGCTTCATCGGGTATTCGATTCCCCTCACGACAAACTCGTCTGGGACACCGGGCATCAGGCCTACGTCCACAAGATGCTGACCGGGCGACGCGGTCGGTTTGACACGCTCCGCCAATTCGGCGGGATCTCAGGCTTTCTCGCGCGCGACGAGTCCGAGCATGACCAGTTCGGGGCCGGCCACGCTGGGACATCGATCTCGGCGGCGCAGGGGATGGCCGTCGCGCGCGACCTCAAGGGCGACGACAACCACGTCGTGGCCATCATCGGGGACGGCGCGCTCACGGCGGGCATGGCATTCGAGGCTATGAACAACATCGGTCACATGCACACGCGTGTGATCGTTGTGTTGAACGACAACGGGATGAGCATCGCGCCGAACGTTGGCGCGGTCTCGCGCATGCTCGAGTCGCTCCGCACCGCCCAGCCGTATCGGGGCGCGAAGCACATCGCGCGTCAGGTCCTCGAGCACATGCCCGGCGGGGAGCTCGCGGAGGAGGCGCGCCGGCGAATCTTCACCAGCCTCAAGGCGCTCTTCATTCCGAACATCCTGTTCGAGCAGTTCGGCTTCACCTACTTCGGCCCGGTGGACGGTCACGACCTCTTCGCCGTGGAGGGCGTGCTCGAAAAAGCGCGCGACTTCCGCGACGGTCCCGTCTTCGTTCACGTGCAGACCCAGAAGGGTCACGGCTACGGCCCGGCCGAGGACGACAACGTGAAGTGGCACGGCGTCTCGGCGATTGGATCCGTGAAACCGACGGCGCCGCAATACACGACCGTCTTCGCCGACGCGGTCCGCGAAGTTCTGAACGCGGATGAGCACGCCGTCGCCATCACCGCCGCGATGCCGGGCGGGACCGGTCTCCTGCCCCTCTTCAAGGAATTCCCCGAGCGTCTCTTCGACGTCGGCATCTGCGAGCAGCACGCGGTCACGTTCGCGGCTGGTCTCGCGACGCAGGGCATCGTGCCGATCGTCGCGGTGTACTCGACCTTCCTGCAGCGCGGTTTCGATCAGGTCGTCCACGACGTCGCCGTGCAGGACCTCTCCGTCGTGTTCGCGATGGACCGCGGAGGGATCGTCGGCGACGATGGCCGGACCCACCAGGGTCTGTACGACATTGCCTACCTGCGGATCCTTCCGGGCATGACGCTCATGGCACCGAAGGACGAAGCCGAGCTCCGTCAGATGGTCTGGACCGCATACCGGCATGCCGCCGCCAATCGAGGACCGGTTGGCCTACGGTTTCCGCGCGGCGCCGGCGTCGGCACCGCGCTCGATGCGCCCCTCGCGGAGATACCGATCGGTTTGTCGGAGACTCTGCGCGAGGGCGATGGTGTGGCGATCCTCGCGTACGGCCATCCAGTCGGCGCCGCCATGGAAGCCGCGGAGATGCTCGCCCGCGATGGACTCGAGGCGACGGTCATCAATGCTCGGTTCGCGAAACCGCTCGACGAGGAACGGATCCTCGCGCTTGCCGCTCGGATTCCACGCTTTGTGACCATCGAAGAGCACGTCATCGCCGGCGGATTCGGCTCGGCAGTCGGCGAGCTGCTCGCCGAACGCGGAGCGCGCGTGGATCTCGAAATCCTCGGCATCCCCGACGAGCACGTCGACCATGGATCGCAAAAGCTCTGGCGACACCACTACGGGATCGACGCAGAGGGCATCGCTGCGGCGGTTCGACGACGCTGGCCTCGACTCGCTCCCGTGCGCGCCGACCCGGAAGAGACGGCGGGCTAGCGTCGGAGCGAAAAGCGACGTCTGTGGGCGGACGCGAACGCGACCTGAACGCGAGCCGACGGGATCTTGTGCGCCGTGGCTACGACGTTATCTCCCGTGCGTACCGCGACGATGATGGCAGGGCCAAGTCCGGAACCGACGAAGGCACGGGACACTACGCGGGCTGGGTGGACGAACTAGCGAAGCTGCTCGGGCCGCGTGCCCGGGTTCTCGATCTCGGCTGCGGAGCCGGAATCCCCGCGACCAGGCTTCTGGCGGAAAGGAATTTCGACGTGCTGGGGGTGGATATTTCCGCCGTGCAAATCGAGCGAGCCCGCAAGCTGGTACCCGGAGCGAACTTCGAGCGAGCGGACATGGCCACTTGGGAACACGAGCCGGGAGCCTTTGATGCGGTGGTTTCCCTCTACGCCCTCATCCACGTGCCCATTCAGGATCAGCGGAACCTGCTGCCAAAGATCCGTCGTTGGCTGCGTCCGGGCGGGTACCTACTCGCGATCGTTGGTTTTGAGCGCTGGACGGGAACAGAGGATTACCTGGGGGCCCCGATGTTCTGGGACCATGCCGACCGCGAGACAAATCTTGCGTGGCTTACAGAAGCCGCACTCGCGCCGGTTTGGGATCGCTTCGTGCCGGAGGGCAGCGTGGGTCACACCCTTGTCTTGGCGCAAGCGATCTAGCACCTCGCTCGTACCCTACTTGGCTAGGACGCTGTCGATCTCATCGAGATGCTCTTTGCGGTGAATAGCGCGCGATAGATTGAATGGCGGGGCGCCGGTCGCGCGGATCTTTCCAAGCATCGCATCACTCAGTGCTTTGACTTTGCCATCAGCCTCTTCCGCCAGGCGAAGCGCCAGCTTCGCGGCGTCGCGCGGCGGAAGCGCGAGGCACAGGGGCTTCGCCGAGTCATTGACGGCTTCCGTGTTCTCGGGCTCGTACGCCGTCGGTGCGGCTCCGGCCGCCCATTTGTCGAGCCAATAGATCGCTCGCGCGTCCCAGAATGCGATGTGCGCGAGCACCCCGGCGACGGTCCAGCCCGCGGGCATCGGCCGGCTCAAATCCTTGTCACTCAACCGCGAAATGAGCGAGCGCAGGCGCTCCCGCTCGGCATCGGTCTCGGCGTCGTGACTCCGGTCCTCTGACATACGTTTCCCCCCAAAGGCGCGAGTCTTGCGGCAGGCAGGCGAGCCGATGGAACAGATTACGAGTCAGATCGCAAAAGCCGTCAACACCGCGATCTCGAGCTCGTGGGCGATCGCGCGGGAACGCCGGGCGCGCGCGTCCGGAGCTAGGCGACCCTCGTCCCGCGCGCGAGCAGACCATCGACGCGCCGCACGAGCGCATCGGCGTCGAACGGCTTCGCCATCACATCGCTGACGCCGACGCGCGCGAAGGCCTGCTCGGCACGGTCGGGAAGAGCGGTGAGGAACAGAACCGGAACATCGACGAATGACGCGCTGCCTCGGAGCAGATCGAATACGTCGATCCCGTTGAGGCCAGGCATCGAGACATCCAGGATCACGAGATCGGGATGCGTGGCGGAGATCTGATCGAGAACGAGCGCTCCGTTCGGCACGTGATCGACGGTGACGGAAAGACGCTCCTCGAGGATCGCCTTGATCAGCGCCGCCATGTCAGAGTCGTCGTCGGCCACGAGGACGCGCTTCACACGACGAAGAGAAGTGCGAGAACTCGAAGGAAGATCCGCTCGTTCGTGCAGAGCGTGCAACGGCACATGGCGGGTATCTATGCACCGGCCGTGCCAGCCGTGCGCGGGGCCGCTACTTCTTGGGAGTTGGCTTCGGCGGCGCGTTGGAGGGCCGCCCACCCGTTCCGCCCTGCCCGCCACGGCCAGGGTCGTGCGACGGCGAGGTGCGTTCCTGCTCGTCGTCGTTGACCTTCTGGACGTCGGACTGAGCGTCGGCCGGGAGCTGGTCTTTCACTTCGTCGAGGACGGCCTTGTGCTTCGCGCGGGCGGCCTCGGCGAGAGCCTGGGCCGCATTGCGCTTGTCTTCGCTGTCGGCCTCGCGCAATTTGTCGAGCGCGTTCGCGAAGTTGTTGACCGCGTCGGCATATTCCTGCGTGGCGGTCGGCGCCGACGACGGGCGGCGCTTGGCAATTTCGGCAAGCTCCTCGAGCCGGCGATCGGTCAGGTCTGAGAGAAGCTGCGTCCGCGCGACGTCGTCGAACGTCAGGGCGACGCGCACGTCTTCGGTTGCGCGCTTCACGCCATAGAGGAGATCGCCCGGAAGGCTCGAGGCCGCGGCGCTCGTCGCGCCCGCGGAGACGAGAACGAGGATCGCCGCGGCGGCGAGCGCCGGACGAAGGATCGCCGGGAAGGAAAACCGGCTGGGCCGCGGAGCGAGGGCCAGGACGGCCTCCGACATCAGGCGGCCGCGCAGCTCCTTGCGGAACTGCTCGCGCAGCACCGGGCGCTCGAGAAGTGGCGAGCGCTTCTCGGTCATGCCAGAGCCTCGCGCGACGGGATGAGCGTGCGCAGCGCCTCGAGCGCTCGGAACTGAATGCCGCGCACTGTCCCCTCCCGCTTGCCGACGAGGGTCGCGATCTCTTGCGTGCTGTATCCCTCGACGAAACGCAGGACGATGACCTCTTGCTGCAGCGGAGTGAGCTTGGCGAGTGCCCCGCGCACGGCCTCCTTGTCGGAGAGCGCGAGGATCGTCGCGTCCGGTTCGACGACCTGGTCGACACCCGGATGCGCGAGCGCGTCTTCGAACGAGACCTGAATTCGGGAGCGACGAGCGCGGTCAATCACCGCGTTCCGCGCGATGCGGTAAAGCCAGGCAAGGAAAGCCACCCGCGGCTCGTAGCGCGGGATCGCCCGGAGCGCGCGCATGAACACGTCGCTCACGAGATCCTCGGCATCGGCGTCGTTCCTCACGCGGTAGAACACGTATCGGTACACGGCCTCGACGTAGCGGTCGTACAGCGCTCCGAAGGCGGCCGCGTCCCCCTTTCCGGCGCGTAGGGCGAGGTTTCGGTCCTCGTCACCCGGTCCATCGGGGCTAACGGGGTCCACCGCTTGGGTGTTAGGCGAGGGTTTCACTTGAGAGACAGAAGGTAGGCGACCAGCCCGTCCAGGTCGGTAGGCGACAGGTCTCGGCCTAGATCCCGCGGCATCGAGTCCTGGTACCCCGGTACGACGTACGCCCCCGGGTCAACGATCGACTGGCGGATGTATTCGTCAGCAGACACGCCTGGTCGCCGGGTCGCGGCGACCGTTCCGATGTGGTCGAGAGGCGGTCCAAGACGCTGCCCGAACAGGTTCGGCTCGTGGCAGTTCGCGCAGCCCAGAGCGCGGTAGACCTGACGACCCCGAGCAACGGGCTCGGTCGCAGGAGGCTCCGGAGCGCACGACAGGACGAGCGCGGCGAGCGCGATGCATACGAGGACAACGCGTCCCATCATGCGGACGGTGCAGTCGGGCGCATCCCTCCACGATGCCACGGTCGTCCTGGACGATCGCGTGATCCTTCGCGCGGTGAATCTCGCCGTCGGCCCGGGCCTCACGCTGGTGCGCGGACCGAACGGTTCTGGAAAAACGACGCTCCTTCGTGCGCTCGCGGGCCTTGTGCCCCTCGCCCGCGGCGAGCGCCGGGCTTCGGGCGACGTCCTGTATATCGGCCACCGACCGATGCTCCTGCGCGGGCTCACCGCTCGCGAGAACCTCGAGTTCTTCGTGCGTTTCCGAGGCGGCGACACGCGTGGAATCGACGGCGCGCTTCGCGCGTGGGGCGTCGGCGAAGACATGGATCGCCCAGTCGAGCGCCTTTCGGCCGGCGAGCGAAGGCGGGCCGCCCTGGCGCGCGTTGAAACCGAGCGGGTCCCGGTGCTTCTCCTGGACGAACCGTTCGCCGATCTCGACGACGCTGGCGCGATCCGTCTGCGAGAGACGATCGTCGGCGCGCGCGAGGACGGGCGGTCGGTCGTTGTCGCGACGCATGCCCATCCCGAGCTCGACAAGCTCGCGATGGCGCAGATCGCGATCGACGATGGCGTGGCGACGGCCGCGTGATAAGCCGCATCGCACTCGTCGCGGGCCGCGAGCTCCGCGCCGAACGAAGGCAACCCGACGGCGTCGTCGCGGCGGTGACCTTCATCGCCGTGCTGGTGCTGCTCGAGAGCCTCGTGGTGGGGCCGGTGATCGCACGCGATGCCGATGTCGCATCCGCGCTGTTCTGGCTCGCGCTCGCGTTCGCGACGATCCTCGCGACGATGCGCTCCTTCGATCGCGAGCTCGAGGACGACGCGCTCGAGGGCCTCGTCGCCCTTCCCGGCGGCCGCGACGCGCTGTTCGGCGGGAAGGTCCTCTCGCTCGCGATCGTCCTCCTCCTTGTCGGCGTTGTCGGCGGTGTCCTTTCCCTCGTGCTTCTCGATCTCCAAATCGCGCTCACGGGTCACTTGCTGCTGGTCGTTCTGCTCGGCGTTCTCGCACTTCCGCCGATCGTGGTGGTCGACGTCGTCCTGGCGCTCCGTCTCCGCGCGCGCGCCGCGCTCGTTCCGATCCTCGCGCTGCCGGTCCTCGTACCGCAGCTGGTCGCGGCTACGCGCGGCACGAGCGCGGCGCTCCAAGGCGACGCGGTGGGCGCTCTTTCATGGGCCGGTTTGCTGTTCGCGTTCGCGGTTGTGTACACCGTCATCGGCCTTACCATCGTTCCAGCGGCCATCGAGTGATAGAGACCACTTTTCAGCGCGGAAACGTGTTCCCGCGCATCCGTCCCTGGCTCGGCATCGCTGCCGCCGCGTCGTTCGTCGTGGCGAGCGTGATGGCGCTCTTCTGGGCGCCCACCGATGC
>DATLPP010000014.1:0-2097 GCA_035535615.1 Candidatus Udaeobacter sp. | reverse complement strand
CTCGATCTTCACCGCGATGCGCGTTCCCTGCGGCGCGTACTTCGTCGCGTTGTGCACGAGCCCCGCGACGACCTCCGCCGTCCGACGTCGATCGCCGCGTACGAAGACCGGTTGCCCGGCGCGCGGGCCGCTGAGCTTGTGCCGGCGCGCCATCGGGGCGACCTCCTTCAACGCGGCCATCACCGTCGCGCGCAGATCGAAGCGGGTCCGCCGCAGGGACAGCTCCGGTCGATCGGTGCGCACACCGGCGAGGATCCGGTCGACGAGCTGGTCGAGACGCAGGACCTGTGATGTCGCCTCGGAAATTGGAAGCTTCGATTTGCCGTTCTTCTCGGCAAGCATCTCGAGGTGGCCGCGGATCACCGACAGCGGCGTGCGGAGGTCGTGCGTAACGACGGCCACGAAGTCCGAGCGCGCGCGCTCGAGCTCGCGAAGGCTCTCGGTGGTCTTGCGCTCGAGCGCGTAGAGCGACGCCTTGTCGATCGCGAGCGCCGCCTGGTTCGCGAGCGCGCCAACGAAGCGCACTTCCTCCTCGAGGAACTCCTTGTAATCGGGGACCTGCAGCACAACGGCACCGAGGAGACGATCGTTCGCGATGAGCGGGACCGCGATGTGATCGAAAGCGACGATCGGCCGCCGCTCGTCGAGCGCGCGCTGCGCCGCGGCGCCGGCGGTCTTGCCGATCTCGCCGCTGCGCGCCCGCTCGCGGACCGCTTCGCCCTCCTCGCGGAGGAGGATCGCTCCGGACGCGCCGGGATAGACGCGAACGAGGCGATCGACGATGAGCGACAGGACCTCGTCGAGGTCCAGGGTCGAGGTGAGGACGTTCGACACCTCGAACAGCGCAGACACCTCGCGCAGCTTGCGGTCCGATTCGCGCTGCAGCCGTCCTTTCTCGATGATCCCGGCCACCTGATTCGCGATGGTCTGCAGGAAGTCGATCTCCTCGCGGCCGAAATCCCGCGGCTGCACGGTCTGCACATTCATCACGCCGATGACCTCGTCGCGGGCCACCACGGGGACGGAGAGCATCGACGTGAAACGCTTCTCGTCGACCTCGGGGACCCACTTCCAGCGCGGGTCGGTCCGCACGTCGCGAGCCGCCAGCGGGATGCGCGCGTTGGCGACCCACCCGACGATCCCCTCTCCGACGCGCAGCGTCGCGCGCCCGATCCCGCCGCGATTGAGGCCGTTCGTCGCGACAAGACGGAGGAGTCCGTCGGATCGCTCGAGGAGATACAGAGATGACACTTCAGCACCCATCGCGTCGGTGGTGCGGCCAATAACAACGCGAAGCATCTCGTCCCAGTCACGCGCCGACGACGCGAGCTGCGCGACCTCGTGAAGAAAAGACAGTTCGCGGAGCTTTCGCTCCGCATCAGACGCGGTCATCGGTGAATTCTAGAAATAGACTCCGAATCCGATGAAGAGCGTCATCCGCACGGAGAAACTGACCAAGCGATTCGGCTCCCTTACCGCGGTTGACGGCATCGATCTCGACGTGCACGAGGGTGAGGTTTTCGGCTTCCTCGGGCCAAACGGCGCGGGCAAAACGACCACCCTGCGGCTGCTCTGCGCGCTCATCGCGCCCACCACGGGCACCGCTGAGATCGCCGGTTTCCGGCTCGGGCACGACGACGCGAAGATCCGCGCCGCCGTCGGGATCCTCACCGAGCAGCCGGGGCTCTACGAGCGGCAATCGGCCTGGGACAACCTCGTCTTTTACGCGACGCTCTACGGACTTCCAAAGCCGGTGGCCAAGTCGCAGGCCGAGCGTTACCTGCGGATGATGGGTCTCTGGGACCGGCGGGCCGAGGCGGTGGTGACGTTCTCGCGCGGCATGAAGCAGAAGATGGCGATCGCGCGCGCGGCGCTCCACGAGCCGCGCGTCCTTTTCCTGGACGAACCGACCACGGGCCTGGACCCCGACGCCGCGAAGACGGTCCGCGAGTTCATCGTCACGCTTCGCGGTGAGGGACGCACCGTGTTCCTGTGCACGCACAACCTCGACGAGGCGGATCGCCTCTGCGATCGCATCGCCTTCTTTCGGCATCGCGTCATCCGCACGGCTCGGCCCGACGAGCTCCGCGCCGAGCT
>DATLPP010000013.1:0-3557 GCA_035535615.1 Candidatus Udaeobacter sp. | reverse complement strand
GTCGGCGTGCGCCTCGGTGATGACGTCGTGAGCCTTCCGCATGGCCTGGTCGTTCTGCATGCGGATTTCCATGAGCCAGTCCTGATCGACCTGCGGTGCGATCGTGATCGGGTTATCCGGATGCAGCAGCCGGTCGCCGAGGTCGAACTTCGGAAGGAACTTGTCGACCGCCGCCTGGGTCGGGAGCTTCACGATCTGCTGGGAGTGGGTGAGGAACGCGCCGTCCAGCCCGATCGCGACGGGCAGCGAGACGCGCTTGTCCTCGCCGACACGCCAGGCCATGAGGGCGAGGTCCATGGCCTCCTGAGCGGTCTCCGCCCAGGGGAGGAGCCAGCCGAGGTCGCGGACCGCGAGGGAGTCGTTGTGCTCGGTGCCGAACGCGCCCGGGTCGTCAAGCGCGCGGTTGCCGCAGATCGCCACCACCGGAAGGCGCAACCCCGCGGTCACCGCGATCGCCTCGAACGCGTAGAACCAGCCGACGCCGGAGCTGCCGACGAAGACGCGCGAGCCGACGGCGCACGCGTGCTTCACGATCTCGAACTGGCTGTGCTCGCCGTCGGCGACGATGTATTCGACATCCATCTTTCCGTTCGCGATGAGCTTCGCCGCGGCCTGCATCACGCCGTCGTAGGGTCGGATCGGATACGCCGCCATGACGTCGACATCGGCGAGGCGGATCGCCTCCGCGATCGCCTCGCAGCCGCTCATCAGCTGCTCGGTCTCGACGTCCTGGTGCTCCCGCTCTTTGATCTGGACAGCCATCAGTCGTCACCTCCGGAGGCTGACGTTGGGTTCGCGGAGGGGTTCGCGTTGCCCGAGCCTTCCTGCCGCGCAGCGGGAGTCCGCACTTTCGGATCGGCGGAGACGCCGCTCTTTGCCTCGAACCACTTGTTGTATCCGTCGTGGTCCTTCTTCCAGAATTGCCATTTGTCCTCGTTGTCTTCGAACTTGAGCTCGTCGACCATCACGATGCAGTCCTTCACCGGACACACCTGCGCGCAGATCCCGCAGCCTATGCACGCCTGGTAGACGACCTCGTAGTGGCCCTCGGGCGTGACCTCGAAGCACTCGTCGGGACAGTCGAGCCAGCACATCGTGCACTTGATGCAGGTGTCGAAATTCACGACCGGCCGCAGCGTGCGCGCGCCGTACTTCTTGTACTGGGGGTTGCGTTCGCCGGGCTTGCGCGCGTTCACGATGATGCCCGGGCGCATCGTGGTCCAGCCGGGCTTCTCGAACTGGAGGACCTCGTGGCCGCTCGTGCCCTCGCCGGTCTTGACCGGACGCAGCGTGGCGCCGTCGTATCCGTCCTGCGCCGACTGCACCGCGGCCTCGTCCTTCGTCTGCTCCTGGATGAGCGCCTTGACGTCTTCGAGGCGGACCCAATCGGGCACGACCTTCGCGAGCGCGCCCAGGCACCGATAGTCGGTGTGGTCGTCCTTGAACACCCACAGTCCGGCGAAGGACGCCCCGCCGGGAACGATGACGAGCGTGTACGGCCGCACCGCTGTATCGGTCTGCGCGAGCACCTCGTTCGCGGTGTTCGTGCTCGTGACGAGAAGGAAGCCATCCTTTCGCAGCGGCTTCCAGATGGGCTGGCGGCCGTACCAAGCCCACGACTCGACGCCCTTCACGAGGGTGTCGTCCACTGCGATCGACACGTCGACGACGGCGGGCTCGTACTTCGCCATCGAGGCCTCGAGCTCGAGATCGTTGATCGCGACGACCGCGAACTGCTTTGCGGGAACGCCGTTGCGTTCGGGCGAGTCGCCGTATCGCGCGAACGCGGTGCCGGTGTGCCCGCGCTTGCGCGCCGCGAGCACGATCGAACGGCAGATCCGCTGTGCGAGGGTCTTTTGGAAGATGCCGCGGTAGACGACCTCGACGGTGATGGACGCCTCGTTCTGATCGCTCATACCTTGCTCCCTCCGATCAGGCGAAGAATGGCTTCGCCGACCGACTTGATGTGGTCCGCCGCGGCGCGCCGCGCCGCCTCGCCATCGTGCGCGCCGAGCGCGCCCAGAATGCGGCGGTGCGCATCGAGCGACGAGTGCGCCCGCTGATTGGTCTGTAGCCACTGCTCGCGCGACTCGCGCATGACGTCCCAGACCACGCCGAGCATCGTCGTCAGCAGCTCGTTTCGGGATGCCTCGCCGATGAGCTCGTGGAAGCGCGTGTCTTCGTCGGCATACGGCTCGCCCGCGGCGACCTTTCGCTCCTGCGTCGCGAAGATCTCCGTGAGCTCGGCGAGCTGTGTCTGGGTGATGCGCTCGGCGGCAAGGGCCGCGATCGCTGGCTCGATGAGTCCCCGGAATTCGATGACGTCGGCGAGCGAATGACCGCGAGAGATGAGACCGGTGAGCGGACGGGCGAGGTCGTCCGGCGAGGTCTGCCGTACGAAGGTGCCGCCGCCGGCTCGGGTCTCGACGATCCCGAGAAGCTCGAGCGTGCGGAGCGCTTCACGAACGGAAGCACGCGACACCTGGAATTGCTCGGCGAGCTGTCGCTCGGGCGGAAGCTGGTCGCCGGGACGGAGATCGCCCTTCTCGAGGAGACCCTCGATCTGCTCGACGATCCCCTGATAGAGGCGGATGCGGCGGATCGGCTCGATGACGGTCAGGGCTCAACCTCCCCAACAAAAGCCTCTGGTCAGGTGGTCAGACCAGATGTAAGGGCGCAGCGTACGGCGACCTTTCGTGGTCGTCAACTGTCCGCCCGAGCGTAATCTCGCCCCAACCAACCGATGCGTGCGCTCATTTTCGATCTCGACGGGACGCTCATCGACACGGTCTATGCGCACGTCTTCGCCTGGCAGCGTGCCCTCGCCGAAGCCGGCCTGGCCATCGACGGCTGGAAGATCCACCGGCGGATCGGGATGAGCGGTGGCCTCTTCACTCGTGCCGTGGCGCGCGAGATCGGGAGGCCGCTCAGCGACAGCGATGCGGAACGGATCCAAGCACGGCACGGTGAGCTGTTCCGCGAGCTTCTGCCGGAGCGACGCCCCTTGCCAGGCGCGACCGAGCTCCTGCGCTGGCTGCGCGACCAGAAGATCCCGCACGGCATCGCGACGTCCGGTCGTCATCCGGAGATCGACAGCTCGCTTCTCGCACTCGGCATTCCAAAGGAGACCGTGGTCGTCGATCGGGGCGATGTGCTGCGGGCGAAGCCCGAGCCCGATCTGTTTCTGAAGTGCCAGGAGCAGCTCGGCGTCGACATTCGCGACTGCTATGTGATCGGCGACGCGGTGTGGGACCTCCTCGCGGCGCGGCGCGCGGGAATGCTGAGCGTCGGACTGCTTTCCGGCGGTTACGGATGGGACGAGCTCACATCGGCCGGAGCTTTCCGCGTCTACCGCGACCCGGCCGATCTGCATCGTTCTCTCGATGAATTGGGAGTCGTCTGACTGGCTTAACCATGACACCCGCTGAGGCCGAGGGTCCTGTCCCGGCTACGCGGGTCTCTCCCTCAGCGCACCCTCCCCGCCTTGCAGCTCACTGCGTTCGCTGCGGGCGGGTCCCCGGGGCACCCGCGCTTCGTGAGAGACCCGCTGCGCCGTG
>DATLPP010000012.1:0-8525 GCA_035535615.1 Candidatus Udaeobacter sp. | reverse complement strand
CGGTGGACGATCGGTGCGACCTTCGTTCCGAAGAGCTCGATCGCGTGAAGCACCTTTTCGTGAGGGAGCGTCCCGACGCTCAGCTGAATGAGGAAGCGGTCGAGCCCGAAGAGCTCGTGCTCGTACACGATCTTGGCCGCGACCTCTTCGGGCGTTCCGACAAGATTCGCACCAAGCGGCCCGCGCTCAGCTTCGAACTTCTCGCGGGTTGGCGGAGGCCAGCCGCGCTCGCGCCCGATCTTCCCCATCACGTAGGAGTACGCGGCGTAGGCGTCGTCGGCTACCTGCTTCGAATCGTCACCGATGAGACCGTGCGAGTTGATGCTCACGCGCAGCTTCGCGGGGTCGTGACCCGCGCGCCGGCCGGCTTCTCGGTACAAGTCGACGAGCGGAACGAAACGGCGCGGCTCGCCGCCGATGATCGCGAGCGCGAGTGGGAGCCCGAGCCTGCCCGCACGAACGACCGACTCCGGATGCCCGCCGACGGCGATCCAGACAGGGAGCGGGTCCTGCACCGGGCGCGGAAACACCGGGAGATCTTCGATCGAAGCGCGGTGCGCGCCGCGCCAGGTGACGCGTTCGCTTTCACGGATCTTCAAAAGGAGCTGGAGCTTCTCCTCGAAGAGGTCGTCGTAGTCGGCAAGGTCGTAGCCGAAGAGGGGAAATGACTCTGTGAACGAGCCGCGCCCGGCCATGATCTCGGCGCGCCCGTTGGAAACCAGGTCGAGAGTGGCGAAGTTCTGGAACACGCGGACCGGATCGTCGGAGCTGATGACGCTGACCGCGCTCGTGAGACGTATTCGCTTCGTCCGCGCCGCCGCGGCCGCCAGCACCACGGCTGGTGCCGACACCACGAACTCGCGGCGGTGATGCTCGCCCAAGCCGTACACGTCGAGACCGACCTTGTCGGCGAGCTCAATCTCCTCGAGGAGACGCCGGACGCGCTCGTGCGCGCTGATCGTTCGACCTGTCTCGGGATCGGGCGTCGCCTCGCCAAAGCTGTAGATCCCGAGTTCCATGTCCTATCTAAACGCGCTCGGCCACCTCGAACATTCCGCGCTGCGGTATGAGCTCCTTCTCGTTCGACGCGAAGCTCACGACGGTCCCCGAGTCGAAGTCGAGCACGCTCGTCAGCGTGAAACCGGACTGCGAAAGGTAAGAGACGGCGCAGACGTCGTCGTTGATGGCCGCCACTTCATATTTCGCTTTCGCTTCAGTGGTTGGCTTACCGGTCTTCTGCTTTCCATTGGCCGGTGGCTTCGTGCTCTTTTCCTCGCCGCCCGTCTCGCGCCACGTCACCGTTCCGTCATCGCCGAACGTGTGCTCGAAGCTCTTGCCGGCCATCGGACCGTCGTCGTAGGTCCACCGAATGGTCTTGCCGCGCACTGGATCTGATCCCATGCAAGGCCTCCTTCGATCTCGCGCTGATTATCAACAGGCGCAGCAATCGAGGGACCACGCGTTTTCTTATTGCGGATCGCGGGATAGATGACGTGTCCGTCACCGTCGTTTCAACGAACTGTTCGGTGGACGCACACGGCCGATACATCGGCCCTCGCGACTGAAGTTGCGACATAGCGGACGATCGGCCCACTCGGCCGCTCATAGGCCGAGCCAGCTATTGACCTGTGGCGCGTTCGGTACCCAATCGACGGTTAACCGAGCGGACAGCAACAGCATGAGCAGCGGAAGGGATGAGATCCGCTGGCGCCCGGCTACGGGCACTCCAGGTCTGCGTAGCCGTGGCGCTCTGCGCCATCGGCTTTTCTGTGCCGGCCAATGCCGACGACGTCCCAACCGCGACGCCGGTACCCCGCGCCGTCCCCGCCGCTCGCTCCTACCCCCGCACGTTCGCGAGCTACGACACGCTGATCGATTACGCGGACGGGGTGGCCGCGACGCAAAAGGCCTCGGACGATCATCTCGCCGCGCTCGTGCTGCGGGTTGATGCCGACACGGCGACGCTCGCCACCGTCCTGGATCCCCGAGTCCGTGGCGGCCTGCTCCGGTCGCGCACCGATCTCATGGACGACGCCACGTTCGGGGCCTTGCGGAAAGAAGTTACGAACGACGTGACCTCGGTCGGGCAGCTCGTTGCGGACGGAGCCGTCGTGACGGCGCCGACCTCTTGGCGGCTACCTCTCGTCGGAGAGGACACCCAGAACTTCGGGCCGACGCCCTATTACTTCGAGCCGCCGCTGACCTACGGCGGGGTCTATTACGACCACTTCCATACGGGAACCGACATCGCCACCGCGTGGGGGACGCCTGTGCTCGCGCCCGCTCGCGGTCTGGTCGTCTTCGCGGGCATGATGGGCGACGGCGCCGAGGTCGTAGTCATCGCGCACGACTCGGGGATCGTTTCCATGTACGCGCATCTCGACAATCGGGTGTTCCCTGTGCCGGTCAAGGCGGGCGACACGATCCAGGCCGGCGACCGCATCGGCAATGTCGGACTGACGGGCAACACGACCGGCGCGCACCTGCACTGGAGCGTGTGGCGGAATGGCGAGCTGATCGACCCCCTTTCTATGATGGGCGGCTAGTGGAGAATCGGCACCTCATCTCAGGGAAAGAAGCGAAGGTCGGCGGATTGCCCGCGTACTCGTCGGCCGTCGTAGCCGGAAACACCATTTATCTCGCAGGCGCGGTGTCCGGCTGGGATGCCGCAGGGAACATCATCGGCCGCGGCGACATCGAGGCCCAGACCGTGGCGGTCTACGAGAGTCTGAAGGAAACGCTCGCGTCCGCGGGCGCGACCTTCGCGGACCTGGTGAAGATCACCGTCTTCGCCACAAAGCTCGAGTACCGCGCGAAGATCGGCGAAGTGCGTGCTCGCTATATCAGCCAGCCGCCGCCGGCGAGCACGTTCGTCGTGGTGGCGAGCCTCGCGGACCCAGACTTCTTGGTTGAAATCGAAGGCGTAGCCGTCATCGACAAGGGCTGAGCGCCCGCACTCTCTACTGACAGAGCGTCATCGGATCGCTGCGCGGCCAGCGCTCGGCACCATCAGCGCCGACCACATAGATCGCCCGATCCTGGTCCGATGGGCTGACGTAGATTTCGATCGAGCCGTGACGGTGGCCGGTCGGTCGGGCATCAGGCGGAAGACTCGCGTGCCGGACCAGGCCATCGCGATATGACGCGCCGACCACCCCGTGGGGATCCCGAATGTAAAGATGCGTCCCACGGCTGTCCGACGCGACCGTGCCCGGTGGCCACCCGATCGTGAGATAGGTCGCCGACTCCCACCCGCAGTGACCAGGTCCGGCAGCGGTGACCAGCTCGAATTGCCCACCGTACTTCCATTGCGAGTCCAGGTGTAGCCGGGGTAGATCGGCGGAGAATCGAACGCCGCGGCGACGGTTGAGATCGGCGTCCCACTCCTGATCTCGAAGAGGTCGAGCCACCACGCGAGCGCGAGTCCGACGACAACAGCAAGACCGATCGCCGTCGCGCGCCGTCTGATGATCAGCGGCCATATCCGACGGGCAGGAGGATGTCGCCGCGCGTGGTCAGGTAGTAGACCTGCCACTGGTAATAGCCGCGATACGCATCGGGATCGGCCCGCATCACTTCGGCGTATGCGGTGACGGCGCGCACGTAGCGCTGCGACTGGTTGTAGCGGAACAGCGCGTTCGCCATATTGCCCGGCGCGCCGTTGGCATGTAGATAGCGGGCGGCCGCGCGGATCGAATCGCGGTCCGAGTTGATGTCGCCCTCGCCGTATCTCGCCCAGGTCGCGGGGATGAACTGCATCGGGCCCTGCGCTCCAGCTGTCGACGTCCCACGGATCCGCCCCATCCGTGTCTCCACCAGATGGATCGCGGCAAGGTACGACCACGGGACACCGAACTCGGCCTCCGCTTCGCGGTAATAACGAGCGAGATCGTCCATCGGCGCCGGTTCGACGATGCGCCAGGTGGTGGGCAGATCGGGACCGGGCACGACCGTCGCGCGTAGATCCGCGGTCGCGTCCGCGTTCGCCGTCGCGGCCGCCTTTAGATCCGCGGGCACCGCGGCGAGAACCGTGTCGCGCAGCTCCGGGGTTGCCGCGAGCCGCCGATAGGTGAGCTGCTGCAAATGCCCGAACCACGCGAGGTCCGCACCGGTGACGCCCGGACCCCGAATGGCTCGCTCGGCGGAGACAATCTGGAGCGCGAGTGCATCGGGATCCGACGAGGCGACCGGCGGGTCGGGACGCGGCGTCGCCGTGGGCATCGGCGACGGTGTCGCGGTCGCGACGACGGCCGACGCCGAGGGGCTCACAGGAACGGTCAGCGTTACGGAAGGCGGGGCGCTCGAGACCGAGCACGCGGTCAGCAGCAACGCGACCGCGCCAGAGAGCGCCGACCTTCTCACGACGTGCCTCGCGCGCACGCCGCGGCGCGCTCGAGGAGCAGGTCGCGCTCGCGGGCGTTCTGCGTGAGGGATGCCGCGCGCTCGAATTCCGCCCGCGCTTCATCCGAGCGACCGAGTTTCTGGAGCAGATCGCCGCGCGCGCTCGGCAGGAATTGGTACGCCTTGAGCGAGGGCTCCGACACGAGTGCATCGACGAGCTCGAGGCCCGCCGCGGGACCGAACGCCATCCCGACCGCGACCGCACGGTTGAGCTCAACGACAGGCGACGGCATCAGCTGGGCGAGCGCGTCGTAGAGCGCGGCGATGCGTGCCCAGTCCGTATCCGCTCCGCTCCGCGCCCGTGCATGGCACGCGGCGATCGCAGCCTGCAGCGCATAGGGCCCGAGAGCACCGTCGAGCTTCTCCGCTCGCGCCAACGCGGCGAGGCCGCGACTGATGTGCAGGGGATCCCAACGCCCACGGTCCTGATCGAGCAGGAGGACGATCTGTCCGGACGATCCGACTCGCGCGCGCGACCGCGACGCCTGGATCTCCATCAATGCGACGAGACCGTGAACCTCGGGCTCGTTTGGCGCGAGTCCAGCCAGGATTCGGCCGAGACGAAGCGCGTCCTCGCAAAGCCCCGCCCGCATCAGGTCATCACCGGCCGTCGCCGCGTAGCCCTCGTTGAAGACCAGGTAGATGACCTGCAGCACCGACGAGAGGCGGGCGTCGAGCTCCGGTCCTCTGGGCACCTCAAAAGGAACGCGCGCCTCGGTAAGCGAGCGCTTCGCGCGAACGATGCGCTGCGCGATCGTCGCCACCGGGACGAGAAAAGCCCGCGCGATCTCTTCTGTGGTCAGACTCGCGAGCAACCGAAGCGTGAGCGCGACGCGCGCCTCCGGCGCGAGGATGGGATGGCAGGAGATGAACATGAGGCGTAGGAGATCGTCGCCTACGTCGTCGTTCGTCGAGACGTTCGAATCGGCCATCGCCATCTCCTGCTGGAGTTCGAGCTCGCGTCCGAGCTGTTCCTGTTTCCGCTCGAGCCGCTCGTTGCGGCGAAGGCGATCGATCGCACGATGTTTCGCGGTGGCCATGAGCCAGGCGGCCGGGTTATCCGGAACGCCCGACTCAGGCCATTGCTCGACAGCTGCTACGAGAGCGTCTTGCGCGAGGTCCTCGGCGAGCCCGACATCGCGCACGATCCGTGTGAGAGCCGCGATGAGCCTCGGGGCCTCGATCCGCCAAACCGCGTCGATCGCCTGATGCGTATCGGCAGCCGTCACGCTGCCGATTGTTAACCCCCGAAGACCTCTTGGACCAGGGAATCGCCGTCGCCGACGATCTTCCGGAAGCGCTTGGCCCACTCGATCGCCTCTTCGCGCGACTTCACCTCGATCAGCGCGAACCCGCCGGTCAGCTCCTTCGTCTCGGTGAACGGACCATCGGTTACGGTCACCTTTCCGCCCGAGGTCCGAACGCGCGTGCTCGAAGGGGCGAGCCCACCCGTCGCCAGCAAGACGCCGGCTCGTTTGGTCTCTTCGGTGAACTTTCCCGCCTCGGCCATCATTTGCGGGCTCGGCGGAGCGCTCGGGGCGCCGCCATCGACTGTGTACAGCAGGAATCGCATCTTCGTGTCTCCTTCGGTTTTTTGAGTCCGGGTTCCGGATCCACTCCGCGCGACCCTCGCTCTACCTACACGTCGAACGAGGGATGGCCGAAATCGACAGGGAGGTCCGCGCGGGCCCATGCGACGAACCCGCCGATGACATCCGTGGTGTTCTCGAATCCCAGATCCTGAAGACGCACCGCGGCGAGACTCGAGGAATATCCCTCGTGGCAGATGAGGATGAGCCTCTCCTCGCGTCCGGCGAGGGCAGCGCTCTGGTGGCCGGACGTGGGGTCGACCCGCCATTCCAGAACGCTCAACGGGACGTGCACCGAGCCGGGGATCCACCCCTCTCGCCCGCGGAGGCTCGCATCGCGCGTATCCACGAGGGTCGCCCCCTCGCCCATCGCGGCGGCAGCCTGCGCGGGCGTGAGGCGATGCAGCCGCGCCTGTGCTTCGGCAAGGACCTGGGAGATTCCGCGCCGCTCGATCTCGCAATGCTGCCACGCCGGACCGTGTTCAATCCGCCGGCGCAGAATCGCCGCATGAGCGCGGATTTCTTCACCGAGGTGCCGGGCCGGATCCGGTACGGCGGGCCGGACTCTGCCGATCCGCTCTCGTATGCCGTCTACGAGCCGGACCGGATGGTGGCCGGAACCCGGATGGAAGATCACCTTCGGATCGCGGTGTGCCTCTGGCACTCCTTTAACTGGCCCGGCTCCGACGTTTTCGGTGTCGGAACGTTCGATCGTCCCTGGCTCGCCGCCGGCGTCGATCCGAAGACCGCTTCGCAGATGAAGCTCGATGCGGCGTTCGAGTTCATCGAGAAGCTCGGCGTCCCCTTCTTCGCGTTCCACGATCGGGACGTCGCGGCCGAGGGCCGCACCTACGCCGAGACCCGCACGAATCTCGACGCCAGCGTCGACCGGATCGAAAAGCACATGGCGCGGACGCGAGCGCGGCTCCTCTGGGGTACCGCGAACTTGTTCGGACACCCGCGGTATGCCGCGGGCGCCGCGACCAATCCCGATCCGGAGGTGTTCGCGTACGCGGCGGCGCAGGTGAAGACGATGCTCGAGGTCACGCACCGCCTCGGGGGCGCAAACTACGTGCTCTGGGGCGGACGCGAGGGCTACGAGACATTGCTGAACACGGATCTCGCGCGTGAAGAGGCCCAGTTCGCCCGGTTCCTCACGCTTGTCGCGGACCACAAGAACCGGATCGGCTTCAAGGGCACGTTGCTCATCGAGCCGAAGCCACAGGAGCCCACGAAGCACCAGTACGACTACGACGCCGCGACCGTCGTCGGCTTCCTGGAGCGACACGACCTCGCCGGCGAATACCGCCTGAACCTCGAGGCCAATCATGCGACCCTCGCGGGTCACAGCTTTCACCACGAGGTCGCGAGCGCGATCTCACTCGGCGCCCTGGGCAGCATCGACGTCAATCGCGGCGACTATCAAAACGGCTGGGACACGGATCAGTTCCCGAACTCGGTCGACGAGCTGGCGCTCGCGCTATACGAAATACTCGCCGCCGGAGGACTCGCGACGGGCGGCTTCAACTTCGACGCGAAGCTGCGGCGGCAGAGCGTGAGCCGGACCGACCTTTTTCACGCGCACATCGCCGGCATCGACACCCTCACACGCGCGCTCCTCGTCGCCGCCGACATGGTCGAGCACGGCACGCTCGCCGCGCCGCGAACGAAGCGCTACGCGGATTGGTCGAGCGACCTCGGGAAAGCGATCCTCTCCGGCTCGGTGACGCTCGCCGAACTTGAGCGCCGGGTCGCGGCGGGCGAGATCGAGCCCTCACCCAGATCTGGGCAGCAGGAGCTTCTCGAAGGATCGGTCAACCGCCGCATTTGGGCCGTCAAGCCGTCGCCGAAACCTTAGCCGTGTAGCTCGGCGAGCTCCTGGCTCGTGAGCTTCGTCGGCGGCTTGCCCAGGATGATCATCCCGAGGACTTCATCGGTCGTCACGTCGTTCTTGTTCACGGTCCCGACGAGCCTGCCGTGGTACATGACGCTGATCCGTTCGGAGAGATCGAAGACGTCGTGGATGTCGTGGCTCACGAGGAAGATCCCGATACCCTCGCTCTTGAGCTGCCTGATGAGGCTGTGCACCTGCGCCGTCTCCGCGGGGCCGAGAGCGGCCGTGGGCTCGTCCATGATCAGAGCGCGAGCGTTGAAGTGGATCGCTCGCGCGATCGCGACCGCCTGACGCTGGCCTCCGGAAAGGCGGAGGACCGGCGACTTGAAGTTCTTGAAGTTTGGATTGAGGCGGCCGATGACCTTTCGCGTCGCCGACTCCATCGCCGCGTCGTTGAGGGTGGCTCCTCCCGTCAGCTCGCGGCCGAGGAAGACATTCGCCGGCGCATCGAGGTTATCCGCGAGCGCGAGCGTCTGGTAGATCGTCTCGATTCCGAGCGCCTTTGCATCGCGCGGGTTGCCGATCGCGACCGGCTGACCGTTCACCAGGATCTGCCCCGCATCGGGCGGGCGCGCTCCCGAAAGTGTGCGCATCAGCGTGGTCTTGCCAGCGCCGTTGCCGCCGACAACACCGACCACTTC
>DATLPP010000011.1:0-7632 GCA_035535615.1 Candidatus Udaeobacter sp. | reverse complement strand
GGCGTCACGACGCCGGCCCGTCGATGATCTCGCGGATACGTTGCGCGGTTGCGCCGAGGGACGCGAGGACCTGCGCACCGACACCGCCGCCCTCGTCCGCCAGCGCCAACAGGAAGATTTCGGGCGAGATTTGTTCTTGCTTCCGTTTCGCCGCGAGCACTCTGGCCATCGTGAGGATCGTTCCAACCCGCGGGGTGCTGTGCAGTCGAGTAGGCATCGTGGCTCCCAGCGTGGGTGGCACCGCCACCTCGATCCGCCGGCGGAGCGTCTCCAGATCGACAGGGATCTCTCCCCAGATCTTGTCGAGGACGGGCGCCCGGTGAAGACGGAGCGCGACCGCAAGATGCTCGGTACCGATGTACGAGTGGCCGTTTTGGATCGCCTCCTGACGCGCCAGGGTCATGACCTTCCGCGAATCCGTGTCGAGGTGATCGAGACTCTCGAAACCAGTCTCCGGTTGCGGCTGGCCCATCGTCGCGATGACCACATGGAGGATCTGCTCGGGTTGGAGATCGAGGGCACGCGCAACCGACATGGCGGCGCCGCCCTGGTGGATCAGACCGAGCAAGAGATGTTCAGTGCCGATGTGCGAGTGCCCGAGCTTGTGCGCTTCTCCTCGCGCCTTCGCGATCGCGGTCTTCGCTGATTCGGCGAGATCGATCGTGGTTACGGTCGTCTTGCCCCGTCCGATCGTCGTCTCGACGGCGCGCCGCAGCCGCGGCAGCGTCGCTCCGAGCGACTCAAGCACACGACCCGCGACGCCGTCGCCCTCGCGCGAAAGGCCGAGCAGCAGGTGCTCGGGGCCGATAAACGAGTGGTTGAAGCGCTTTGCCTCATCTTGGGCGAGTGCGAGAACGCGCTTCGCACGATCGTTGAAGTCATTGAACGGCGCGTCACCGCGGAAGGCGTCCGCCCTGATGTAGGTCTTCGTTGATGCGACCCAGCGACCTGGGTAAGTGACAGATCCTCGTGCGACCTGTCGCTGCCGCAGCATTCCCTCGACCGTACCGACGACGGCCGCGCCGACGGCTCCGCCGGCGAGACCGGCGATCAGCGCGATGACCGCGACCGAGCCGAGGTCCATGGCGCTACTGCGGCGGGCGGGCTGCCTCGTCGGTCTGAACGGGGGTCTGGGCAGGCTCCGCGTGCGCGAGATGCCGCGCGAGAGGACCCGACGGAGTGCGCCACTCGGTGCTCGGGTGAGGCGCGCCGACGCTCGTCCCGCCGAGATGGCGCTGTGCGCGGATCACGCCGAGCGAAACCACCAATGCGACGAGCGCGCCGGTGACGCCGCCCGCGATGGCGGCCACGATGATCGCGCTGTCAAAGATGTTCATCTAGCAATCCATCCTCTCGAGAATTTCCCGGATCTGTTTCGGGGTCGCGCCGACCGAGCTGAGCGCGGTAGCCGCTATGCCCGGGCTGCTGGCAATGGCGAGCAAGAGATGCTCAGGTCGAATGAAGGCCCGGTTTCGCTCGGCGGCGAACGAGGCCGCTCGTGCGAATACCTCGCTCAGCGTGGTCGCCTCCGTGAGACTCGCGGGCCTCGGCCCCTCGCTGCGTGGTGCCGCGGCATCGATGCGCGCGATCAGATTCGAGAGGTCGACACCGAGCTCGGTGAGGATCTTGTTGACCCAGACCTCCTGACTCGCAAGAAGGCCGTGTAAGAGATGGTGTGGTCCGACCTCCTTGTCATTCGCGCGGCCGGCTTCCCAATACGCCCGCGCGAGCGCTCGCTGGCCACCTCCGTCGAGCCGGTCGACCGACGGTGTCGCGCGCGAGAACGCGATCGACGCGGCGCCTGCCGGGGTGGATGTACCCGCCGACGCAGCGGCGGCCATGTCCATTCCAGGATGCTGCTGGCCAAGCGTGGCGATGACCTGGTGACGCACTTGGTTGAGGCCTACTCCGAGAGACTCGAGGACGCCCGATGCGATGCCCTCGCCTTCCCGCACGATGCCAAGCAAAAGGTGTTCGGTCCCGACGTCTGAGTGCCCGAGCTTGCGCGCCTCGTCGATCGCGAGCTCGATGACCTTCTTGGTCCGAGGGGAGAGCGTGATCTCGCTCGGCGAGGTGGTTGCGTCTCCGCGACCGATGATGAACTCGACCGATGTGCGCGCCTTGGAAAGATCGACGCCGAGCGAGTTGAGCACTCGGGCGGCCACGCCTTCTCCCTCGCGGACGAGCCCCAGCAGCAAGTGCTCGACGCCTATGTAGTTGTGGTTGAAGCGGATCGCCTCGTCCTGCGCAAGGGCGAGCACGCGCTTGGCGCGGTCGTTGAAGCGGTCGAAGGGCCCCATTGGTAAGCGAGGCTAATCCTCGCTTGGTCGCTCAGTCGAGTAACTTGCGATAGTCCTCGATGCCGTAACGGAACGTGTCCTTCGTGTTGTCGAGCGCCTTCACGATCACCCGCATGGTGTTGTGAACCGCCTCCATCTTTGAGGTCACGGCCTTGTCCTTCTGGAGGACCGTGTTCAGGTCATAGGCGGCCGCCGATGAGAAGAGCATCCGGAACATCTCCATCTCTTCATTGAGCGTTTCCGGCTTGTCCTTCGCCTTTCGGTACTCCGACCACATCCGCTCGACGCCCTTCGCCTCGATCGTGTCGATCCACGCGCGCTCGCTTTTGTCGTCGACCGCGCGGTACGAGTTGTAGACGATCTCCTTCGTGCCGGCCGGCGTGCGTCCGACGAGGAGACGGGCCATGAACTTGTCGATCGTCAGTCGCTCGATGACGAGGTCCTCGTCGAAGTTCCGCTTGATGAGCATGACCGCGTGGATCCGCGCGGGCTCCATCGGATTTGTGAAGACGCGCTCCTTCGGGAAGACCGTCGTGATGTCGAGCATGGCGCGCGTGTTCTCGAAGGCGAAGAAACGACCGACGGTGTCGCGCAGCTTCTTTTCGTCCATCGTGTCGAAGGGCGCCTTATTCATGCCCTTGAGCTTCGCGGCGACGGCGTCGATCGTCGCCTTGTTCTCGCTCATGAAATCAGGCGTGACGTCGGGCGCGTTCTCTAGACGGGAGCGGATCATGTCGAAGGCGGCCTGCGGGAAGTTCTCGACCAGGTTCGAGCGCAGGTAGAAGACCTTTTCGCTTGTGTACGCGTACGCCTCGGGGTGCTCGACGTCGAGCTCCCGCGCGCTCGCCGTGACCTCGCGGTCGTCGAGCCCGCGGCCGATGACCGTCGCGTCGCTGGACCGATGCTCCTCGAGCCAGCTGTAGGTCTGGTAGCCCTTCGCGACCTCGTCGCCGCCGTCGAGGATCCGCGCCGGCGAGAAGACCTTCCCGTCTTTCGTGCGGTACGCGTAGCGGACGTAGACCCAGTCGTCGGAGTGAAAGCGCGTCCCCGGGAACTCCATCACGCCGTAGGTCGAGGTGGACTTCCCGGTGCCGGTCGGCGCGATATAGAGGATGCCCTTGCCGTCCTTCGTCACGACCGCGCCATGGATCGAGTGAATGCCGTACTCGACCGCGAGCTTGCGCCCGACCGCGCCGAGCACCCACGACTTGAGCTGACCGTAGTAGCTCGTGTTGAAGAAGATGACCGTGTCGTTCTGCCGCGAGTAGTACGCGGCCTCGGACTCGCTCGGCACGCGCCCCAGGGCGACGACCAGGACGTCGGGACTCTCCGCCGGCTTCTGTCCGGTGATGCGCTGCCACTCGTCGACGCCGTACCAGTTGTCCTTCCAGTAGCCGATGAGGTGCTCGCTGTTGGTGATCGCACGGACGCGCAGCCCGTGGATCACGACGTCATGCGAGTACGTCGTCTCCTTCGCGGTCGCGACGTGCTCGAACGCGTTCGCGAGCAGCCGCTTGAAGAGACCGGGCTTCGCATCGACGGTCTTGTCGTGGACGAGGGTGCGGCCTTTCGTGCGCGTGATCGTGTTCTTCGCGCCGATCGGCGTGCCCGGCCACTCCGGCGAGGTCGCGTCCGGCGCGGACGGAAACGTATAGAGCTCTTTCTTTTCAGCGATCGCCACCGATGCAACTCCCCAGATGAATCGTTGCCGATTCTAGGAGCGAGTTTCGTGCCGCGCTGTCATGCTGGTGCGATGGCCGAACGTCGCGGCGCGACGGTCGAGCTGCGCGAGGTCACCAGGCGCTACGGCGACACCGTCGCGGTCGACCATCTCAGCCTGACCATCCCGGCGGGGCGCATTTGTGTCCTCATCGGTCCATCCGGCTGCGGGAAGACGACGTCGCTTCGCATGGTGAACAGGCTCATCGAACCGACCTCGGGCGAGATCCTGATCGATGGTCAGAACATCCTCAAAGAAGATCCGACGCAGCTCCGGCGGCGGATCGGCTACGTGATCCAGCAGGTCGGACTCTTTCCGCACCAGACCATCGGCGAGAACGTTGCCACGGTGCCGAAGCTCCTCGGGTGGCCGGAGCAGCGCATCCGCGCGCGGGTGGACGAGCTCCTCTCGCTCATCGGCTTCGACCCCGCTCGCATGCGCGACCGCTACCCGTCGCAGCTCTCCGGTGGCGAGCGACAGCGGGTCGGTGTCGCGCGCGCTCTCGCCGCCGAGCCACCGCTGATGCTCATGGACGAGCCGTTCGGAGCGGTCGATCCGATCGTGCGCGAGCGGCTCCAGAACGAGTTCCTCCAGCTGCACAACACACTCGCGATCACTGTCATCTTCGTGACCCACGACATCGACGAGGCGATCAAGCTCGGCGATCGCGTCGCGATCATGCGCTCCGGCAAGCTCGTGCAGTACGCACCGCCGGGTGAGCTTCTCGCCCGACCCGCGGACGACTTCGTCGCGCAGTTCGTCGGAAGCGACCGCGGGCTGAAGCGACTGTCCCTTCTGACCGTCGGCGGAGTCGAGCTGGACCCGGCCGATCCATCGAGGCTCGATGGGGCGCCCGTTCTGAAGCCGTCGACGACGCTCAGAGATGCGCTCGCGGCGATGCTGTCCTCAGAAGCGCAGGTGGGCGTCGTCAAGGATGGGGACCGCTACCTGGGAGTCCTGACGCTGTCGACCATCGGCAAGATGCTGCGAAGCGGGACGGACGGATGACACCCGGCGAGCCGCTCATCCGCTGGGACTGGATCGGAAGTCACATCGGCGAGATCGCGTTCCGCGTCGGGGAGCACCTCGAGCTGACCGTCATCGCGATCGTCCTCGGGCTCGTCATCGCCGGTGGGTTGACCTTCGTCGGACTCCGCGTCCCGAGGCTCTATCCGCCCATCAGCTGGTTCAGCGGCACCCTCTACACGATTCCCAGCCTGGCGCTCTTCTCGGTGCTCGTCCCGTACACGGGCCTCACGCTGCTGACCGCGGAGATCGGGCTTGTCAGTTACACGCTTCTCATCCTCATCCGGAATATCGCAGCCGGGATCCATTCCGTGCCCGTCGAAGTCCGCGACGCGGCGCGGGGGATGGGATACACGCCACGACAGATCCTGGTGCGGATCGAGCTGCCACTCGCGCTTGGCGTCATCTTCGCCGGGATCCGCGTCGCGACAATCACGACGATCGGCCTCGTGACGGTGACCGCGCTGATCGGGCAGGGCGGTCTCGGCTACTTCATCCTCCTCGGGATCCAGCTCTTCTTCAGCACCCCGCTCATCATCGGAGCCCTCGGGTCCGTCGCGCTCGCGGTCGTCGCGGACGGTGCGCTCGTCCTGATCCAGCGGACGCTCACGCCCTGGACGCGGGTCCGATGAGCCTCCTCGGCGACGTCGCGCGCTGGTTCGCCGACCCCGAGCACTGGCAGGGACCGCACGGCATACCGGTGCGGATCCTCGAGCATCTCGAGCTGTCGGGCCTCGCCGTCGCGGTCGCGCTCGTGATCGCCGCGCCGATCGCGCTCTACCTCGGGCACACCGGACGCGGCGGCTTCATCGCTATCAACGTGGCGAATATCGGACGCGCCCTGCCGTCCCTCGCCCTGCTGGCGCTCGGTCTTGTCGTCGCGATCTCGCTCGGTCTTGGCCTCGGCTTCTGGCCGACGATGTTCGCGCTGGTGCCGCTCGCGATCCCGCCGATCATGACCAACGTGTACGTGGCCGTGCGCGAGGTCGACCGCGACATCGTCGACGCGGCGCGCGGAATGGGCTTCTCCGACGGTGAGATCCTTCGCAAAATCGAGATACCGCTCGGCCTGCCGTTGATGCTCGCCGGGATCCGGACCGCGGCGGTGAACGTTGTAGCGACCGCGACCCTCGGTGCGCTCGTCGCGGGCGGGGCGCTCGGCCGGTTCATCGTCGACGGTCTCGCCCTCCGCGAGTTCGATCAGCTCGTCGCGGGCGCGATTTTGGTGGCCCTCCTGGCCATCGTTACGGAATTAACGTTCGCGGGGCTCGAGCGAGCGTCGCGTACGCCGGGAATGGTTGCGATCCGCTGAGCGTTTGCGCTCGTAACGGGGTATTGGAAGCACATACTCGCGTAGGCCGGAAGACTAAGCGCTACGGCCGGGGAGGATCCCATATGAACCTGCGACGAGCTCTCTTTGCCGCGTTCATCGCGGCCTCGGTGGTGGTGACCGCGTGCGGCGGCGCCGGATCCGGCGGGACGAAGCCCGCGGTCACGGTCGGGTCCACGAACTTCTACGAGCAGCTCACTCTCGGCGAGCTTTACAGCCAGATACTCGAGGCGAACGGCTACACGGTCACCCGGAAATTCAACCTCGGGAACCGGGAGATCGTCGAGCCGGCCATCGAGTCGGGCCAGATCGACATCGACGCCGAGTATCTGGCCACGCTCCTCGCCTTCGTCGACAAGGACGGCAAGGTCGCCAAGCCGACCACCGATCCGAAGGAGACCCAGACCGGCCTTCAAAAAGCCCTCGATCCGAAGGCCCTGACCGTTCTCGACTTCGCAGCGGCGACCGATCAGAACGGCTTCGTCGTGACAAAGGACACGGCCAGTGCGAAGAACCTCAAGAAGCTCAGTGACCTCGCACCGATCGGCAACACACTGGTGCTCGGCGGACCCCCCGAGTGCCCGACGCGGCCTTTCTGCCAGCTCGGCCTCAAGAACACCTACGGCATCACCTTCAAAGATTTCAAGCCGCTCGACACGGGTGGCCCGCTCACGATCACGGCGCTCGAGGGAAAGCAGATCGACGTCGGGCTCCTCTTCACGAGTGACCCGAGCATCGTCGCCAAGAGCTTCGTCCTCCTCGATGACGACAAGCACCTGCAGCTCGCGGACAACATCGCGCCGGTCGTCCGGAACGCACTCCTTCAGAAGGACGACGGCACGATCAAGCGTCTCCTGAACTCGATCAGCGCCAAGCTCACGCAGGGCGAGCTGAACGACATGAACAAGCAGGTCGCCGTCGACAAGGCTGACAGCAAAGTTGTCGCGACCGCGTGGCTCAAGAAACAGGGACTCATCAAGTAACACGGCAGCGCTGGCTATCCCTGGGCGGCGCGCTCCGCACGGGAGCCGCCGCCGCGGCGTGGGGCAACGCCGGGGAGACCGAGGTCTTCGCCGTACACGACGACGGCCAGGTCTGGGACCGCTACTGGGATGGGAAGACCTGGCATGCGTGGGAGTCGCTCGGCGGCACGTTCGCCGGGCAGCCGGCGGCCGCTGCACGCGACTCCGACCGCATCGACGTGTTCGCGATCGGCATGAATGGCGTCCTCCGCCACCGCTGGTGGGACGGAACGC
>DATLPP010000010.1:0-5048 GCA_035535615.1 Candidatus Udaeobacter sp. | reverse complement strand
GTCAGCGACAGCGACACGAGGGCGACGGCGATGACGACAAGACGTGTGGCGGCGCGCATTGGCGAGAAGCATCTATGACGGGTAGTAATCCGGCGTCTGACGCTGACGCCGCAAGTACTACGGGGTGGCTAGGAGTTCAGGTAGGGCGCTTGTGTCGAACAGGCAACGAAGACTCAGGAGGCGGGGTCCTCGAAGAACTTGATGCGGTTCCCGTCCGGGTCCACGACGACCGCTGTGCATTTCAGCCTCAATCGCGATCGTCGCCACGATGCCGCGCCCCCGAAGGTCACCGAGCAGCTCGTCAACATCGCCGACCGCGATCGTCCACCCCAACGCCGCGGCGTGATCGGCCGTCGCGAGGGCTATGAACACGTGCGTGACCTTCATCGAACTGGAGATACCGACTCTCACCCGCGGACGAGGCGGTCTGACGACAGGAAGCTGATGGGATGGCGCGTTTCTCCGTCAAGCACGAGGTCGGCGAGGATCTCGCCGATCACGCTCGAGAACTTGAAGCCGTGGCCCGAGCACGCGGACGCGATGACGACGTTCGGATCGTCGGCCAGGCGGTCGACGATGAAGTTGGCGTCGTGGGTGTTCGTATACATGCAGACTTTCGCGTCGCGCCTCTTGCCGTTCGCGAGCGGCATCCGCCGGCGGAGCCACTGGCGCACTCGCTCCTCGTCGCGCGCCGATACGGTGCGGTCGACGGTGTCGGGATCGGCCTTGTCGCCGAAGTGCAGGCCCGCGACCTTCACACCCTGCCCGTCGACATAGGGGAAGCCGTAGAAGATGCGGTCGGTGTCGTCGACGATGTAGATCGGCAGACGCGCGAACGCGTCGCGCTCGGCCGTCGGCTCGAACCAGAGGAGGACGTTGCGCTCGACGGAGAGCTCTCCCGCGAGCGAGGGCGCGAGCTGCGACTCCCACGCGCCGGCCGCGATGACGAGCTGCTTCGCGTCGAACGTTCCGGTCGCGGTCGTGACACGGACGCCGTCGCGCGTGGATTCCCAATGCTCGACGGGCTCGTCGAAGCGCAGCGTCGCGCCGTTTTCTTCGGCCAGCCGCAGGTGCGTCTCGATGCTGCGCTCCGGCGCGAGCCATCCGGCCTGCCGCTCGAACACGCCCTGCCAGCCATCCGGCCACTCGAAGAGCGGGTATCGCGTCCGCAGCGCGGCCGCATCGAGCACCTCGTGCTCCAGCTGATGCGTCCGCGCGCTCTTGAGCGCACCCGCGACCAGCTCGCCGTTCGGATCGCCGGCGTAGAGCCCGCCGGTCTGGGTGAGAAGCGTCTCGCCGCTCTCGCGTTCGAGGTCGCGCCACAAAGTCCACGCACGGCGGAGGAGCGGGACGTAATCGGGATGCTCGTAATACGAGAGCCGGATGATCCGCGAGAGCCCGCCGGACGAGCCGAGCGTGTGGCCGCGCGCGAATCGATCGAACCCGAGGACCGACGCGCCGCGCGCGGCGAGACGGTAGGCGGCCGAGCTGCCGTGAGCCCCGAGTCCAGCGACAATCACATCGAGAGGCCGCGTCGGATCGAGGGTCATATCTGTTAAGTGTTAGCCGATTCGCCCGTGGCGGCACGTGCCCCGGCTTTGCCGTTCAGCGTCGCGGAGTGAGCCGTACCACCGGGATCTCGCGATCGGTCTGCTGCTCGTATTTGCCGTAGGTGGGCGACAGCGCGACGATCCGCGCCCACGCGCGCTCGCGCTCGGCTCCGCTCAGGGACTCGGCCGTCACCGCGAAGCGCCGGCCGTCGACCTCGATCGCCGCACCGTCGGGCCGGCGGGCCAGGTTCAGGTACCACGCGGGATGCGCAGCCGCGCCGCCGGCGGAGGCCACGATCAAACGGGCGTCAGCCGGGCCGTCATCATCGGGAAACCACCCGAGCGTGGTCGAGCGACGGCGACCGGTCTTCGCCCCTGTGGTGGTGAGGAGAAGCAGCGGACGGCCCGCCACGCGCATTCGTCCGCGCGAGACCCGGAACATCGACGCGCTCCCGAAGGCGACTATCGGACGAGCCCACCGCGGCAGATTCCCGAAACCGCTACCGCGCGTTCCTCGGGGCGTCAGTCGAACCGACATGCTCACAGGCTACCTGCCCTGGTGTAGCCACGGGCCGTCGAGCCGCCGCCGGGGCACGCCCTACGCGACCTTGCGGATGACCTCCGTTCCGAAGCTCCGTAGGTTCACCGGATCGGGGTCGATGTTCACGATCACGTGGTCGACGTCGCGCTCGCGCCACTGCCCGAGGCGTTCGACCTCGAAGTGCGGCGTCCACGTGTAACCGGCGATCTCCTCGCTGCGGAGATCCTCGGGATCGAGCGCGGTGACTTCGATCTCATCGAACGATCGACCGAGCCGCTGGCACTCCGCGCGCAGCCTGTCGCGGTGGACGTCGATGCGGGACGGGCTCGTGATGACGTTCCACGCGTCGGCGTACCTCGCAACGAGCGGGAGCGTTCGCTTGGGTCCATCGCCACCGACGAGGATTTTCGGACGCGGCGACGAGAGCGGCCGTGGATTGCTCAGCGGATACGCGGCGCGAACGCGCTTTCCCTCGAAGGGCGTCGTGTCGCCGGCCCACGTTTGCCGCGCGAGCCGAAGGGTGTCCTCGAGTAGGGCGTACCGTTCGCCGAGCTCGGGGAAGGGGATGCCGAGCGCGTCAGCCTCACCCTTGAACCACGCGGCGCCGACGCCAAAGTAGGAGCGCCCGCCGGAGAGCACGTCGACGGTCGTCGCGGCCTTGATGAGCACGGCGGGCGGCCGATAGATCACGCCCGATACGAGCACGCCGAGCCGGATGCGCTCGGTCGCCGCCGCGAGGTATGCGAGCGTCGAGTACGCCTCCAGCATCGGGTGGTCCTCGGGCTTGCCCCACGGCGGGATCTGGAAATAGTGGTCCATCACCCAGAGCGAGTAGAAGCCCGCCTCCTCCGCGGTGCGCGCGATCTCCGCGAGCCGGCGCGCCATTTCCGGTGCGCCACCGGGCCAGGTGAACGAGACGAGCTGGAGCCCGACCTTCATGCGTCGCGTGAGAGCGCGCGAAGGACGCGCGCGCGGATCCCGCGCGCATCGAGACCGTGCGCCGCGTTGTGCTCCTGCCAGGTGCCGTACTTGCGATGCTCGACGTTCGGGACGCCGATCGCCGCGATGCGATGCGGCTCATCGGCCAGGGCACTCGCCACTTCGGCTGACGACGTGCCGGCGAGGTACGGCTCGACGAGGACGACGAGGTCTCCGGTGAGCGACGCGCGGAGTGTGTCCGCGTCGAACGGCCGCGCGGTCGTCATGTACAGGACGGTGACGTCCAGGTCGGCCGTGGCCTCGAGCGTCGGGTCGAGGAGCGGGCCTGTCGCGATCACCGTCGCGTCGCGCCCGCGCCGCTCGAGGTGGAGGCGTCCGGGCGCGATCGGCCGGGCGAGCTGGTTCGATTGGTCGGAGAGCCGCAGGTAGACCCGCTCGTCGGTTCGCGCGGCTGCGCGGAGCAGCTGGTCCGCCTCTGTGGGATGGCCGGGCACGTAGATCCGCCATCCCGGCAACGCCGAAAGAAGCGCGACGTCCTCCGGACTTTGATGGGTTCTGCCGTAAACGGCCGTGTCGTACGAGGCGCCGACGCTCACGACGATCGCACCGACGTCGTTGTGCCCCAGATCGATTTTCAGCATCTCGAACGGTCGCTCCACCGCGAACGGCGCGAAGGAATGCACGATCGGCCGAAACCCGGTCATCGCGAGACCGGCGGCGACACCGACCATGAGCTGCTCGCGGATGCCCACGTTGATGACGCGATCGGCGTGCGCGCGTTCGGCGTCGGGCATTCGTCCAGTACCGATGTCCGCGAGCACGACGGCGATCCGCTCGTCAGCACCGACGAGCTCCTCGGCGGTCACATAGAAGCGCTCGCGCATCGTGGCGCTCATGCCTTCGACTCCACCACGGCGACGACCGCATGCGGTCGTCCTACGTGCTCGACCCCGAACGCCCGCTCGAGCGCGGCGTGATCGCGCCCGTCGACCGTCGTGGTCGACCATCCTTCGAGCGCGAAGCGCGCAGCGAGCCCTCCGGGCCATCCGTATGACGAGGACCGATTGTCGACCGCGACGACCGCGAGGTTGTCGAGACGGGCCCGCCCCGCAAAGACGATCGCCTCGTGGTTGCTCCCCTCGTCAAGCTCCGCGTCGCCGACGAGACAGAAGACCCTCGCGGCGCTCTTGCGAGCGCGAAGGCCGAGCGCCATACCCACGGCGATCCCGAGTCCGTGTCCGAGGGACCCGCTCGAGATCTCGACACCGGGCACGAGGTTGCGGTCGGGGTGATGGCCGAGCGGAGAGTCATAGCGACCGAAGGTGCGGAGCGTTTCGACGCCGATGAAGCCCTTCGCCGCGAGAACGGCGTAGTACGCCATCGGTCCATGCCCTTTCGAGAGGAGAAAGCGATCGCGATCGGGATCGTCGGTCCGGTCGGGATGAACGCGGAGTATCCGGTCGTACAGGACCCAGATAACGTCGAGGGTCGACGTCGCGCTCGGCGTGTGTTTCTCGTCGCCGAGCTGAAGGTCCATCAAGCGCCGGAGATCGGCGTGGCCGAGCGCCGCGATCGTTGTCACGCCGCGACGCTAGAACTTCAAGTGCCCTTTAAGTCAACTGTTATTCTCGCGACATGCCGGCGCTCGACACGGAGATCACCATCGGCGATCTCGCACGCCGAAGCGGTGTGGCGACCTCGGCGTTGCGCTTCTACGAATCGCGCGGGCTCATCGTCTCGGCGCGGACGAGTGGTGGGCAGCGGCGCTTCGCGCGACCGACACTGCGACGGGTCGCCTTCATCCAGGCCGCGCAGCGCGTCGGTCTGTCGCTCGACGAGATCGCGACCGCGCTCCATACCCTTCCCGAGCGGCGAACGCCGACGAAAGCCGACTGGGCGATGCTGTCGCGTTCCTGGAAAGGGCTGCTGCGGTCGCGCATCGAAGAGCTGGAGACGTTGCAGACGCGTCTGACCAGCTGCATCGGCTGCGGGTGTCTGTCGCTGAAGACCTGCGGGCT
>DATLPP010000009.1:0-5696 GCA_035535615.1 Candidatus Udaeobacter sp. | reverse complement strand
TTCGGAGTTCCGGTCGCCAGAACGCTCGGGAACTGCTTCTCGGCGGCGAACCTCGTCCGGCTCGCCGCGCTGGTTGGTCTCGGCCGCGTGAAGGAGCTCGTGCTCACGGCGCGCCTCATCGATGCGCAGGAGGCGCGCGCGATCGGTCTCGTCTCTGAGGTCGTCGCGAGTGAGGAAGCGCTCGAGACGCGCGTCGACGAGCTGGTCACGCAGCTCGCGTCGTTCGCGCCGCTGACGTTACACGCGACGAAGGAGATGGTCCGCCGGATTCGCGCGCGGATGATGCCGGATGAGGCGTCCGACCTGGTGGCCCTCTGCTACACGAGCGCCGATTTTCGCGAGGGCGTCGCGGCGTTCATCGAACGGCGCAAGCCGGTGTGGAAGGGACAGTGAGCCGGTACCACGAGGAGCAGCACTTCCACGGTGCGCTCATGGGTCTCCTGCTCGTGGCGATGGTGTTCGTGGTCGTCGTCACGGTCGTCGCCGTGGTGTTCTCACGTCCCGGTGACGCGCTTCTCCTCGCCATCGCGCCGGTCGTCGTCGTGCTGGTCGCTTCGCTCATCTCGCTGTCGCATCTCGACGTCGACGTGTCCGATAAAGGCGTGACCATCGCCTTCCGCTATCTCTGGCCGACCCGCCGCATCGGGTTCGCCGAGATCGTCGGTCTCGAGGTGCGCCGCTACAACCCGCTTCTCGAGTACGGCGGCTGGGGCGTGCGCCTCGGCCCGAGGGGCTGGGGCTACATGACGACCGGGAACGAAGGCGTGCAGCTGCGGCTGCGTAAAGGCATCCCGGTGCTCATCGGATCGGCCCGCCCCAGAGAGCTCGAGGCGGCGATCCGCGCCGGCGTCGAAGGACGATCGAGCGATGAGCGATAAGCCTGAGGACGGCACGCCGGCGCTTCGGAAGATGCTGCTGTCGGCAAAACCGTCCGACTTCGGGCTCTCTCCTACGCCCGCCCTGCCCCGAGTCTGGGCCGCGATGCTGGAGTTGCGGTTCAAGGACACGATCGCATCGCTCGTAGCGGTCGCCGAAGGGTCAACGAGCCTCTACTTAAGCACCGGTGGCGGCGTCATCGGCGGCGGCGAACATGAGGCTGTCCGCAACGAGAATCGCAAGTTCCTTGAACTGATTGAAAAGACTCTCGAGATGTTCGTACCTATCGATGCGCCGCTCCCGGTCCTCGAAGGCTCCGTCGCGTTTGCTGTGCTCACCTATGACGGGTTGCGCGGTGCGCGAGATAGAGAAGAACGCATGGTGAAGCAGCAGTCTCCTCTGTGGCCGGCCTACTACCTCGGCCAAGAAGTGATCACCGCCCTGCGGCTTACGGCGGAAAAACCTTCCGGCGCGTAGGGCAGCGCGTAGCATCCGCACCGTGATCCGCTGCGTCGTCGAGTCAGTTCGCCTCCATGAGTTGACCGGACAGCACGTCGTCAACCTCAAGGATGACTCGGGCGCGATCCTCCCGATCTGGATCGGCCCGGACACCGCCTCAGCGATCGGGAACGCTTTATCTGGAAACAAGAGCGAACGCCCGCTCACCCACGATCTCCTCATCTCGTCGTTCGAGAAGCTCGGCGTGCGCGTCGTGCGAGTTGGGATCACCGGGTTCGTCCCCTTCAGCGACCCGACAAAGACCGGTGGCGTTTTCTACGCCACGCTCTATCTCGAGCGCGGGACCGAGCGGATCGAGGTCGACTCCCGCCCGTCCGATGCCATCGCTCTGGCGGTCCGCACAGGAGCGCCGATCGACGTCGATGACGCGATCTTCGAGAAGAGCGCGGTGCGGCCCGCGATCTAGGCCGTCCGCAAGCGCGGATCGAGCGCGTCGCGAAGCGAGTCGCCGAACAGATTGAAGCCGAACACGGCCATGCTGATCGCGACGCCGGGCGCGATCGCGAGCCACGGCGCCTGCTCGAGAAACTGCATGCCGGCGCCCCGGAGCATGAGACCCCAGGACGGCGTCGGTTCGAACACGCCCAGGCCGAGGAATGACAGCGAGGCCTCGAGGAGGATCGCCTGTCCCAGGAATGCGGTGAGCATGATCAGGTATGGCGCGAACACGTTCGGTGCGATGTGCCGAAACATGATGCGGACCGCCCCGGACCCGACCGCGCGCGTCGCCTCGATGTACGGCATGTTCACGATGCTCAGAGCGCTCGAGCGCACGACGCGCGCGACGCGGGGAATGATCGGGACCGTGATGGCCGCGATGACGTTGCCGATCTTGCCCTCGCCGGTTCCCAGCGCCGCGACCACCGCGATCGCGATGACGATGAGCGGGAAGCTGAGAAGCACGTCCATAAGCCGCTGGATGAGCTGGTCCACGCGTCCGCCTAGATACGCGCCGACCACGCCGAGAACGAGACCCAGCGTGCACCCCACGAACGAGGCGGTGAAGCCGACGAGAAGCGCGGTCCGCGAGCCGTAGACAATCCTCGTGAACACGTCACGCCCGAACGGATCCGTCCCGAGGAGATGCTGGAAGGACGGCCCCTGGAGGAGATCGGCGAAGTTGAACGCGGTCGGGTCGTACGGAGCGATCCGGTCCGCGAGCGCAGCAGTGACGAGCATCACGATGATGAGGACGGCCCCGGCCGTACCGAGCGGACGCCGGCGGATGAACTCGCCCCAGAAGCGCGCGAACCGTCGCGGTCCGGTCGACTCGAGATAGCGGCGCTTGGCGACCTCGTCGGAATCGCGCATGGCCGTGTGGACGACCTCGGTCACGAGTATCGGATCCGCGGGTCGAGGACCACGTAGACCATGTCGACGACGAAGTTGATGAGGACAAAGACCGCTGCGAGAAGCAGCACGAGGGCTTGGATGAGCGTGTAATCGCGGTGCGCCACCGCATCCACCAGCAGCTTGCCGATGCCGTTCAGGTTGAAGACCTGCTCGGTCACGACGAGCCCGCCGATGAGGAACGCGAACTCGAGGCTCACGACCGTGATGACCGGCAGAAGCGCGTTGCGGAGCGCATGCCGCATCACGACGACGCTCTCACGCACGCCCTTGGCGCGCGCCGTACGGACGTAATCCTCGCGAAGCACGTCGAGGACGGTCGAGCGCGTCATCCGCATCGAGACGGCCGAGTAGCGGTACCCGACCGACAATGCCGGAAGGATCATCTGCGAGAGATTCGCGATGGGGTCATCGGTGATCGCCGTGAAGACGAGGGGCGGTGCCCATCCGAAGAGCGTGATCGTGGCGAGCACCATGAGGAGGCCGATCCAGAAGCTCGGCATCGCGAGTCCGCCGATCGAGAAGACGCGGATCGCATAGTCCACCCAGGTGTCCTGTTTGACCGCCGCGACGACCCCCAGAGGTATGGCGATCAGGACGGCGAGAAGCGTGGCGATGATCGCGAGCTCGAGCGAGAGCGGGAAGCGGACCTCGATCTCTTCGACCACCGAGTGGCCGGTCCAGAGCGAGGTGCCGAGATCGAACCGCGAGATCTCTCCCATCCAGTCGGTGAACTGCGCCCACATCGGTTTGTCGAGGCCGAGCTGGTGGCGCTCCTCATCGATGACCGACTGCGGCACCGGCGACCCTGCGTATTTGAGCGCGACGATGTCGCCGGGAACCGCACGCATGATGACGAACGTCAATATGGCGACGCCGACGAGTGTCGGAATCATGAGCAGGAGCCGCCCGGCGACGTACCGGCGCATCCGGTAAGTCTCGGACGGCCCCCGCTAGTTCGCTAATCCGCTCCTATTTGCCCAGCCAGACCGTCTCGAGGTCCTGGTTCGTGTAGTGGTTCGATCCGATGCGCCAGCCACGCACGGTGTTGAGGTACGGGATGATGCGATACCACCACAGCACCGGGTACTGGTAGGCCTTCGTGTCCATCGCGTACTTCTCGATGTCGGCGACGAGCGCCTTCCGCTTGGCCGGATCGGTCTCGCGGCTCTGTCCATCGATCATCTTGTCGAGCGCCGGGTCGTCGTAGTAGGCGAAGTTGAGGCCCTTGCCGAGGCCTGAGGCCGACCAGAACTTGGCGAGCTGCAGGTCGGGCTCGTCGAGGAAGTCGCAGTTGAAGTCGAGTGCGACCTCGAAGTTGCCCGCGCGGAGGTCGGCCTGGTACGCGGAGGTCTCCTTCACGTCGTGCGTCGCGTTGATGCCGATCTGCTTCCACTGGTCGAGGACGAACAGCGCGACCGGCTCGTACGGCGTCGTGATGTTGCGGTTGAGGAACTTGAACGTCAGGTTCGACTGGCCCGCGTCGGCGAGGAGCTGTTTCGCCTTCGCCTTGTTGGCCGCGCCGTCGGTGCCAAAACCCGCGATCTTCTGGAGGTCAGCATCGGCCTGGGCGAACGGACCCTTCGGCCGCATGAGCCCGCCGACGTCCTTCACGATCGTGATTTTCTGGAGCGAGGTGCTGCCGGCATACCGGTCGATCGCGAGCGTGAGTGCCTGACGCACGCGGACGTCGTCGAAGGGCGGCTTCTTCGTGTTCGGCACGACGTAGTTCACGCAGATCCACGGCGCTTCCTGGATCGCAAGGGAGGTCCCGAGCGCGCCCGAGAGGGTGTCGCGCTGCTGCGGGGTGAAGCCGCGGAACTCGATCGCTGCCTGCTTGCTGCGGATCGCGTTCACCTCAGCGTTCGCGTCGGTGATGATCAGCGCTTTGTATCCGTCGAGGTAGGGAAGCTGTACTCCGTTCTTGTCCTTACCGAAGTAGTCGGGGAACTTCTTGCCAACCCAGTCCTGTCCCTTGGTGTTCGAGACATACGTGAACGGGCCGGTCCCCATGATGTTCTTCTCGTACCAGTGGATGTCCGTCTTCAGCTTCGCCGCGCTGTAGATGAAGTTCCAGGGCGAGGCGAGGTTCGTGGCGAACGAGGCCGACGGGTACTTGAGCTTGAAGACGACGCTGTCGGGTGCCGGGTTCGTGATCGTGTCGACGGCCGCGTACGCGCCGGCCCGCGGTGACAGCACGCCGGTCGGCGGGAAGATGATCTTCTGGTACGTGGCGACGACGTCGTCGCTCGTCATCTTCGAGCCGTCGTGGAACTTCACGTCGGTGCGGAGCTTGATCGTGTAGCTCAGCTTGTCGGCCGAGATCTCGGGCATCGCCGCGGCGACGTCCGGGATCACCTTCGTCAGGTCATTCGGGTCGAACTTGTAGATCGTGCTGTAGTGCGGCGCGATCGGGTGCAGGAGCGCGAAGGTCGTCTCGCGGTGGCCGTCGAAGGACGGCGGCTCCGCGTTCACGATGAACGTGAGCGTTCCGCCCGCCTGCGGCTGCTCGGCGGCGGAGCCCGACTGCGTGGGGGCGCCGCCCTTCGGTGCCGGGGTACAGGCCGCGAGCAGAAGGACGAGCGCGACGGAGATTGCGGCGATCTGGCGGTTGAACACGAGGACCACCCCCTCGGGGCGAGACTCTAGCGCACGCCCCTCTTACGAATGACCTCCTCATAGAGTTCAACGAGCTGCGCGGTGACGTGGGACCAGTCGTACTCGGGCGCGCGCCGGGCCCCGGCCTGCCCCAGCCGCTCGCGCAGGGTGGGCTCGCAGACCAGCCGTTCAAGCGCGCCGGCGATGGCATCGGGATCCTTCGGCTCGACGAGGAGCCCCGTGACATTTCGCTGTACGACACGCTTGTAGCCGTGGATGTCGCTGGCGACCACGGGCAGCCCCGCGGCCATGGCCTCGAGGAGGACGATCCCGAAGGACTCCTGGCCGGTCGA
>DATLPP010000008.1:0-6075 GCA_035535615.1 Candidatus Udaeobacter sp. | reverse complement strand
CGAAGACGCTCCCGTATGCGAACGGGTTCGAGCTCACGCGGACAGTGCGGGGCCGGTCCGGCCAGCCCGCGAATGGCTTCGAGCCCGTGCGTACGACGCCGCCGGTCGAAGATATCGGCAGCCTTCAGGATTTCTGGACGTACGACTTCGCCGCGAAAAAGAACGTCAAGACCACTGCCACGCTCCGTCTCATCACCGAACACGTCAAGTGGTGGGCCGCCAACAATGCGAATGTGGATATCAACGGTCTGCGGGCGACCGCGACCACCTTCGAAACCAAGACCTATCCGACCGACCGGCGCCTCTACGGCGAGGAGTGGTCACCCGGCATCGACGCGGATCCCCGCATCAACCTCGTATTTGCGCGCCTGCCCGGCGCGGCCGCCGGCTACTTCAGCGGTTCCGACGAGGAGCCGGTCTGGGTGAACGAGTTCTCATCCGAACGCGAGCTGATCTATCTCAATACGCTCGCCTACCGTCTGGGATCGGCGGATATGGAAAGCACCATCGCTCACGAGTTCTGTCACATGATCCAGTTCAACACGCGACGACGATCCGCGGTGTGGTTCAACGAGGGCCATGCCGTCCTCTGCCAGCGAGCCAACGGGTTCTTCCCGACAGACGGGGAGACGTACCTGCGGACCCCCGATACGCAACTAAACGATTGGGCCGACCTGGACACGGCGCGGCCTCACTACGGGCTTGCGTACATGTTCCTCGATTACCTCCGCCAGAACGCGGGTGGCGACGACCTCATACGCGCGTTCATGCAGAAGGGCATCGACACGCCGGCCGACTTCGACGCGGTGCTCAAGCAGCGCGGCCAGCTCGGCGTCGAAGAGCAGTGGCTCAACTTCGTGGCCGCCAACGAGTTCATCGGCGCCAACGCCGATGCGCCGTATGCGTATCCGCAGGGCGCCCCCGCGCGCCAGCCGGCGGCCATCGTGGTCGGCGATTCCGTCGCGGCGGGCGGCACATTCCAGTCGACGGTGCACGAGTACTCGGTCAAATACGTGGACCTGCCGAAGGGGAAGCTCACGCTGAAGTTCGGCGGCCCCACCAGCAACCGCCTCATCCCGACCGATCCCCATTCCGGGCGCACCTTCTGGTGGTCGGATCGCGGCGATGGCATGGACGCGACGCTCACGAAGGCGATCGACCTCCGCACCGTCACCGATCCGAAGCTCGCGTTCTGGACCTGGTATGGGATCGAGGTCGACTACGACTACGCGTACGTGACGGTCTCCACCGACGGGGGCTCGCACTGGACGCCGCTCAAGACGGAGGCCTCGAGCACGACCGACCCGAACGGCCAAAACCTCGGGAACGGCATCAGCGGGTCGTCCAGCGGCGAGACCGCCACCGGATGGAAGCACCTCACCGCCGACCTTTCGCCGTACGCCGGCAAGCAGGTCCAGCTGCGGTTCGAATACGTGACCGACGGCAACCTGAACTTCGGCGGCTTTGCGATCGACGACATCGAAATACCCGGCCTTCCGCCGGACGAGGCCGAGACCGACAACGGCTGGGCCACGTCGGGCTTCATCCGGTCGACGAACCTTGTCTCGCAGCGCTTCGCCGTGCAGGTGCTGCACCTCGCCGGCGACCGCGCGACGGTGGAACGTCGAACGATCGATAACGGCGACCTGACCTTCGACGTCGACACGTCCGGCGACCGGCGCGCGCTCCTCGCCGTGACCGGATTCGCCATTCGCACGACCGAGCCGGTCGCCTTCAGCGTCAGCGCGGAGACCCGCCAATGACGGACGGTGCGCCCCGCCTCAAGCCGGTGCGCTACGGCGTGATCCCGGCAGGCGGCCTCGGGACACGCTTCCTTCCGATCAGCCGGACGGTGCCGAAGGAGCTCCTGCCGATCATCGACACCCCGGTCATCGAGCTAGTCGTTGCCGAGATGGCGGCGGCGGGGATATCGCGGGTGGTCATCGTGAACGCGCCCGGGAAGGAGTCACTCGACGCGTACTTCCGCCCCAACGAGCGCCTGGAGCGCCGCCTCGCGGTGGAGTTCCGGAAGGAGGACATCGCCCTCCTGAAGCGGCCCGAGCGCCTCGCCACGGTCCGCGTGGTCATCCAGCAGGAAGCCAAAGGGAACGGCCACGCCGTCCTCCAGGCGCGCCCGCTCGTCGGCGCGGAGCCGTTCGCCATGCTGTGGGGCGACGACATCGTCGTCGGCGATACGCCGGCGATCGGCCAGCTCATGGAGGCGCGGGAGCGTCTTGGCGGCGGGAGCGTCGTCGGGACCATCCGCGTGGGCAAGGAGAAGGCGTCGGCCTACGGCGTCGTCGCGGGGACTCCGGTGGACGAGCGGACCCAGCGCGTTCTCGCGATCGTCGAGAAACCAAAACCCGAGGAGGCCCCGAGCGAGTTCGCGGCCGTTCACGGCTACGTTCTCGAGCCGGAGATCTTCGACGTGCTCGAGCGCGCCAAGCCGGGGCGGAACGGCGAGATCTGGCTGACCGACGCCGTGAGCGAGCTGGCGCGCGCGGGAGCCCCCGTGTGGGCGGTCGAGCTCCAGGGCATCCGCTATGACACCGGGGACAGGCTCGGATACGTCAAAGCCTTTATCGACGCGGCCTTGCGGCGCGATGACCTTGGTCCCTCCCTCCGGGCGCACCTCAAAGAGAGCGGCTGGCGGGCCCCCGGGGAGCGCTAGGACAGCCCGGCCGACAGCCCGCTAGACTTTCCAGGTCCCCCTCGGTTCCTGTCCATGGCATCGCCATGTCCGGAGCCTGGGTGATTTGGGGAGGCGTACTTGGTGGGGCGACGGCACGTGTTTACTGTTTTGTTGCGGTTCGGGCGGCTGGCCCTCGTGACGTACGTCGTCGGCATGGGCACCTGGACGCTCCTCGGTCCAGACCCGATCGCGCGGTCGACCGCGGTCGTCGCGAGTCGTGCGGTCGCCGCGCCGCGTGGTGTCGTCCTCGGCATGGAGGCCGCACCTCTCACCGTCTCCGTCGATGGGCTCGTCGCGAGCGTCCGCACCTCGTCCGAGACGGTCGCTGATGCGCTGCGCGGGCTCGGGCTCCAGACGGGGGCGGGGGATCGGCTCTCGTCCCCGGGCGAAGCGCCGGTCGTACCGGGCCAGCGCCTGGCGCTCGATCGCGGGCTGCCGGTGACCCTCATCGACGGTCGCCTGGAAGTGGCCGCCCGGTCGGTACGCGGCAGCGTCGCGGACCTCCTCGCCGCGGCCGACATTGTCCTCGGGCCGCTCGACCAGGTGGACCGTCCGCTCGGCGCCAACCTCTACCCGGGCGACGTCGTCCGGATCACCCGGATCGCCGACCAGCAGGTGACCGTCCAGGAGGACGTGGCGTTCGCCGTCCGTCTCCAGTCGGACCCCAACCTCGACCGGCTGCACCAGGTCGTGGTCACGCCGGGCGTTCTCGGTCGGGTTGAGAACACCTATCGCATACGCGTCGTGGACGGGCGCGAGACCGCCCGCACACTCCTGTCGTCCCAGGAGCTCGCGGCACCCGTCACCGAGATCCGCCGCGTCGGTACCCGCATCCCGCCGGGAAGCTCGGAGATCGAGACGATCATCCGTGACGCCGCCGCCGCTCAGGGCGCGGACGCCGAACAGCTCCTGCGGGTCGCGTACTGCGAGAGCAGGTACAACCCCGGCGCGTACAACGCATCCGGAGCGGCGGGCCTCTTCCAGTTTCTGCCGAGCACCTGGGCCGCCAACAGCGTCCGCGCAGGTTTCGGCGGTGCAAGTGTTTGGGATCCGGTCGCGTCCGCAAATGTCGCTGCCTACATGTTTAGGTCGGGCCAGTCGGGGCAATGGGTATGCAGGTGACCGTCTAGCCTCGACCGCGTGGATGTCGCGGATCCGCGCGCGCTTCGCGACGTGCTGCGCCGGCACGGCGTGCGCGCCGCGACCTCGCTTGGACAGCGCTTTCTCGTCGATCGCGCCGTCCTCGCCGCGATCGTCGACGCCGCCGAGCTGTCGCCCAGCGACGACGTCCTCGAGATCGGTCCGGGCCCGGGAGTTCTGACCGCTGCCCTTGCCGCGCGAGTGCGGTCGGTGACCGCGGTCGAGGTCGATCCACGCATGATCGCTCTGCTTGGAGAGACGCTCGCCGATCACAAGAACGTTCAGGTCATCCAGGCGGACGCGCTCAAAGTGGACCTTCTCGGGATCGCCGCGCGTCCCGTCTCGCGCATCGTCGCGAACCTCCCGTACCAGATCACCACGCCCCTTCTCGAGCGATTCCTCGTCGACGACCGCCGCCCCGCGCTCGTGGTCGTCCTCGTCCAGCAGGAGGTCGCGCGGCGCATGGTCGCGACGGCCCACGACGCGCGCGAGCGCGGGTATCTCTCGGTCTTCACTCAATCGTTCGCGGAACCGCGGATCGTGCGACGGGTGCCCGCGCGCGCGTTCCGCCCCGCGCCCCGCGTCGACTCGGCGGTCGTCGCGCTGCGTACCCGGCCGCGCCCAGCCTTCGAGCCGCTCGCGCAGGAGCCCTTCCTGCGACTCGTGTCCGACGCGTTCCGGCATCGCCGCAAGCAGGTTCGTTCCGCGCTCGGTCATGAAGCGGGCCTCGACCGCGAGCGCGCGACCGCGGTCCTCGCCGCGGCCGGCATCGCGCCGGATCGCCGACCGGAGACGCTGTCGCTCGACGAGTGGATCGGGCTCGCGCAGGCGATTGGTCTCCCCGAACAATGAGCCGAGCCGTGGTCGTCATGGCGCCCGCGAAAGTGAATCTCACGCTCGAGGTGCTTGGATCGCGAGCCGATGGCTATCACGAGCTCGCGTCCGTGTTCGCCACCGTCGATCTGCGAGATCGGGTCCGCGTCGCTCCGTGGCGCGAGCTCGACGTGCGGATCGCGCCCGACGTCGCCGCCGCCGCGGGCGACGACCTCGCGTCGCGAGCTGTGCGCGCGCTCGCCGATGCGTGCGCGAGGCCCGCGCTCGCGCACGTGCGCGTGCGAAAGCGCATCCCGGTCGCGGCGGGCCTCGGAGGCGGATCGAGCGACGCGGGCGCGGTGCTCCGCGCGCTATCGCGTGCGTGGCGGCTCGACGGCGTGGATCTCGCGCCTATCGCGGCGCGTGTCGGTTCGGATGTTCCGTTCTTCGTGAGCGGCGCGGCGTACGCGCTGGTCCGCGGTCGCGGTGAATTGGTCGACGCGCTTCCAGCACCCGAGCCGCTCTGGATCGCTCTGGTGCAGCTTCGGGAACAGGTGTCGACCGCCGAAGTTTTCGCAGCGCATCGGGCAAAACCGTCGCACGGAGCGCGGAGCGGCGATCTCGCAAAAGCGTTACGCGATCGCAATGTGACGGTCGCCGCGATTCGAGACCGCCTCCACAACGATCTGCTTGACGCCGCCGAGCGCGTCGCTCCCGCGATCGCCGAAGCGCGAAAGACCGCGTCTGCTATGGGAATCGATCTCGCCATGTCGGGCAGCGGTCCCTCGCTCTTCGCCCTGGGAGATGACCGGGCCGATGCCATCAGAATCGCGCGTCGGCTGCGGCGCACCGGACTGCGCGTGCGCGTTCTGGCGCTCGGTGTCACTCCGTGAGCGACAAGCGAGCGAGGGCTGTCCCCTTACGGTTGACGCATGGATCCACGAGGAGAGCTCACCGTCCGGCAGGCGGGCCAACGCGGCGGCACTTCGACCGCGGGGAAGCACGGCTCGTCCTTCTATCGCGAGATCGGCCGGCGTGGTGGGCAGGCCCGTAAGGGGCAGCTCGGTCCGGAGGGCTACGCGAAGCTCGGCCGCAAAGGTGGCGAAGCGCGCAAGACGCAGCTCGGCTCGCGCGGCTATGCGGAGCTCGGCCGCAAAGGTGGCGAGGCGCGCAAGACGCAGCTCGGCAGCGAGGGATACGCGCAGCTCGGTCGCAAAGGTGGCCGACGCGTGGCGGAATTGATCAAGCGGGGCAAGCAGCCCGAGAAATAAGCGCCTCCGCCCTATCCTTTTGGTCGTGTCCCTTGGGGCGTGGCCAAGCGGTAAGGCGGCGGACTTTGGATCCGCTATCCCAGGTTCGAATCCTGGCGCCCCAGCCTGAAGCAACACCCTATGGGCGACGCGCCGCTGGCCATCGTGCTTGCGGCGGGC
>DATLPP010000007.1:0-10705 GCA_035535615.1 Candidatus Udaeobacter sp. | reverse complement strand
TGAAAGACGAGGTCCGCACGCTGCCGAAGCAGTACCACGACGCGATCGAGCACTGGCAGCGGCACAACTTCCCGGACTATCCGAAGCTCGCCGAGGAGTGGGACCGCTTCTTCCCGAAGGACGAGCCGTTCTGCCTCTGCGCCAAGATCGCCGAGGACATCCCGACACAGATCGAGGTCGGCGACCGCAAGGGCGAGGAGAAGGCGCTCGCGCCAAAAGATCTGCCCGAGGAGGCCGCACAGCACCTTCTCATGCAGATCAAAGCGCAGGCGTCGACCGAGTTCGGCTCCATCCAGCAGCACCAGGGCACGCTCGCGCGCGCGCAGGAAGCGCAGGACCACGCGTGGGCGCTTCGCGTCATGGCGGAGGAGCTGCGCCACGGTTACCAGATGGTCCATCTCCTCACGAGCGCCGACTGGTCGCCGGTCACGAACACGAAGGCCGCCGACATGGTTGAAGAGATCCTGTCGATGCAGACCGGCTCGCACGTGCTCGCGGCGTTCAATCTCGAATACGACAGCTTCCTCGACAACGTCGTGTTTGCCGCGTTCATCGACCGGGTGGGGAAGTACCAGCTCACGATGCAGAAGATCTCCGCCTATAAACCGTACGCGTCGAGCATGCCGCCGATGCTTCGCGAGGAGGCGTTCCACCTCGCTGCCGGCGTGATCCCGCTACGCCGCTGGGTCGAGGCGGCCGCTCGTGGCGACGGGTACATCACCATGCAGGACATCCAGAAGGCGATCGGAAAGTGGTTTGGTCGAGGCTTAGAGATGTTTGGCGACGAACGGGGTGGCCAGACGAATGTGAAATACGGTCTCAAGGACATGGCGAACCGCGAAGCGCAGGACATGTATGTCGACGAGCTGCAGCGGATGCTCGACGACCTCAATGAGCGCTACGTGCGCGCTCGTTTCCCCAGCGCCGGTCGTGACGAATCGGAGAAGCGATTCGCGCGCATCAAAGCCGGAGAGACGGTCGACGGCCTGCGGCCGGAGGATCTGCTGCGGCTTCCCGATCGCCGCTTCTTCCGCCGTCGTGGTGAGTACGCCTACCAGATGGTCGGCACCAAAGGAGAGAGCTTCACCGATGTGGAGCACTACATCGTGCACGTTCTGGCGAATCTCCCGGAGGCGTACCGTGCATCGATCGACGTGAAGCATTGGGCCGATCTGCAACGCAAGGTCAGCCGCGGTGAGATGCCTCTCAAAAACGCCATCAGCTCGATGCCCCGGCTGGCGCGCATGGGCGGTGGCTGCCCCTGCGCCAAGTCGGTACGTTGGGTGCAAGACTCCGCCGCCAACTAGCGCGTCGACGGGAGGCCGAACGTAAAGTTCACACACACCGCCATGGTCGCGGCGCCTAAGGACAAGGTTTGGGCACGGCTCATGGACATCCCGGCGGCGGCGCGCTGCGTGCCGGGCGTCGCTTCGGTCCGCCCGACCGGCAAGGATCGCTATCAGGGGACGCTTGCCGTGCAGATCGGTCCGGTCCGGCTCGTGCTCGACGGCGACTTCTCGGTCACGGCCCGGGACGAGGCCGCCGGGACCGCCTCGATCCGCGCGGACGCGAAGGATTCGCGCGTCGGAGGCGCGATTCGGGCGACGCTCGACCTTGTCCTCGTTGAGAAGGAGGCGGAAACACAGCTACGCATCGGGACCGATCTCACCGTCATGGGACGCCTGGGCGAGTTCGGTCAAGCCTCCATCAAGCGCAAGGCCGACCAGCTGATCCAGGACTTCGCCGAATGCCTCGCGCGCCAGGTGACGATGAGCTGATCGCGTCCGGGCGGCCGCCTCGATACAAAACCGTCAAGATGGGCCACGCTCGCTTGGCACCGCGTATGCCCATGAGGTCTCTCGTGAACGGTGCCGAAGGACTGACCGGAGCCTGCAAGGCCTGCGGAATGACGCTGCAGCGCGCAGTCGTGCGCGAGGTGCGGCATTACGAGGACACGCGACTCCTCGAAGTGACCTGTGGTGGATGCGAGAGGCAGTTCCTCGCCATCCAGGTCGAGGCCGTCCCAATCGATGCGCTCAAGATCGAAGACGTCGAGGAAGCGGCGGAGCAGCTCACCTGGGCGCGGTACCTCTCGGACCTGTTCGCAACCGGCGATCTCGATCTTCCGGACGCCGCCTAAGCCAGCGAGGTCGCGGCACTCCCGTAGTTCGTCGGGCTCGGGTTGGGACCGTTCCCGCCGCCGCACGCCGCGCAGATGCTCGCGAGCACGAGCGTCAAGAGAATGACGCGCAGGATCTTCATGACAGCGATTGGTTATAGCACCGTGTCTACTTGGACCGCGCGCGACGATCCGCTCGTGAGGCGATAGCGCGCTCCAACGCCCCCTCGAGGTAGACCCGCTCGATCCCGCTCGCCCAGTACACGAGCGCTTCGCGATTCGGCTGCGTCGTCTCGACCTGGCTCCGCCGAACTATCCCGCGACCACCGCGAGGCGCGAACTCGAACCATCCCTCCCACACCGTCCGACCGGTCCGTTGCCGCCCGATGGCCCGCGCCGTGTAGACGTGGCCATCCGCGTCCGCGACCTCGCTGACGAATTCCTGGATGAGCTCGTCCATCGTCATTCCATACTCGCGGAACTTGTGCCAGTTACGGCAACGTTACGCAACGTCCCGGGTTTGGCCATGAAGTGCGCGCTTTCTAGAGGTCTACCCTTGAGACAGCAAACGTTGGGGAGGAACACATGGCAGGAAACATCGTCCACTTCGAGATCAACGCCAAGGACGCGAATCGGGCCAAGCGCTTCTACACGTCGCTCTTCGGATGGAAGTACAAGGATTCGGAGATTCCGGGTATCGAGTACTACGTCATCGACGGTGCGAACCCGGGCGGCGCGATCAACCCGATGCAGCAGGATCCCGGTCCGGTGGTCTACTTCGACACCGACGACATCAACGCGTCCATCGCGAAGGTCCGCGATCTTGGTGGCAAGTCCGACGACAAGATGCCTATCCCAAGTCAGGGCTGGTTCGCGGCATGCGTCGATAGCGAAGGCAACAAGTTCTCGCTCTTCCAGAACGATCCCAGCGTCACGATGGAGACCGAGCAGCAGACCGCACGCGCATAGAACCCGGCGGAGCCGCCGCTCACCGAGCCACGGACTCGTTCGGTGTAGCGGCGGCCTCTCCTTGTGCCCGTCTCGACCGGCACGCGCTGGCTAGCGATACTCCCGCCGTGACCCCGACGGACGAGGCCGCCCGAGAAGTCGAGGAGAGCCGCGAAAGCTATCGCGAATGGCTGAGCGGCCCCGAGTCCTTCCTCGCCGCGATCTCCCGCCACGAGCTTCCGGTCGGACATTCCCTTCGGTTCGGGGTGAAAGGGGATGTCGAGCTGCCCGAGGCCGGCGCCGCAGTGAGCATCGCCGCCACCGACGACGGCTTCCGCGTGGACGGATTCAAGCGCGGCCCCGGAATTGTGCGGCTGGGGCGCTACCGACTGCGGCTTTCGCATCAGAACGCCCCTGCCGTGGTGATCATCGATCCCGATGCCAAACGCGAGCGAGTGGCGCCACGATGGTTTCCCTATTCGCCGAGCTTTCGATTCGTACTCGCCCTGGAACCGGATCCCGAGAAGATCGCGCTCGAGTCGACGCGAGACCGCGATCGGACCGCTGAGCGGGTCGGTTGGTTCACGTTCTCGGTCGAAGGCCGTGAGTGTCGGGTCGCGGCAACCCGTCTTCTCGAGCCGGGTGTTCCGGAGGACTCGCTTCAGATCTTTTTCAAGGACCGGACGAACGGTCGCGAGTCGTACCACATCGGCCGCTACCTCGACCTCGACGCGCTCGAGGACGGCGGCTATCTCGTCGACTTCAACCGCTCGTACAACCCCGCCTGCGCGTTCTCTCCCCACTACAACTGTCCGCTGCCACCACCGGAGAACCGCCTGGTGGTCGCGATCCGAGCGGGCGAGATGACGCCTGGAACCTAGCTGGCACGCGCCCTGCGGCCTCGACCGCGGAGGTCGTGATGGAATCAAAGTCTGACGACGTTCAGGAAGTCCAAGTTCCGAGCGAGCACGTCGCCGTCGTGGCGATGTTCGCGGATCGTGAAACAGCCGAGTCGGCGGTCGATACCCTCCTCGAGCGTGGATTCACAGACGACCAGATCTCGCTCGTGGCCCGCGGGGCCAGCACCGACGAGCAGGGCAAGTTCGTTCCCGGCGGTCTGATGGTCACGGTGAGCGCGAAGAATCGCGAGGACGAAGCCGAACGTCTGCTTCGCGAACATGAGGCGCGCGAGGTGACCACGAACAGGATCGGCGCCACCGGCAAGGTGGGCGAAGAAACCTAGAGCGGGCTCGCCCGCTCGCTGGGAAGACGTGTGTCCGCTCTCTGAGGCTGATGCGGCACTCTTTTGCTGAGCAGTGCAAGTGCAACGCTTCCTCGCGCCACCGCTCCTGGCGGTCGCCTTTGTGGTGTCGTTTTTAGCGACGCCGGCGATGGCCGACGGGCCGACGTCCACACCGTCCGCGACCCCGTCGCCTTCTCCGACACCAGCGCGCTCGCCATCCTCGTCCGCGTCGGCGAGCCCGTCGGCGAAGGCGTCGGCGAGTCCCTCGACCTCACCTTCGCCTTCACCAACCGACGCGACGGCCGCGGCGAGCGCCGCGCCGAGCCCGACGCCGGATCCCGAAGCGGCCCGCGCGGAGGCGGAGGCAGCCCGCGCTCGTGACGCTGAGCTCCTCGCGAACGCGCGGTCGCTGGCGCAGGTGATCGAAGCGCAGGCGAGAGTCGCGCAGGACGAGCTCGCGGGTCTCGATCCGCAGATCGCCCAGGTCGCGAACGACCTTGACGCCGTGAACGCCGACATCGCCGCCCTGCAGGCGAAGTCGGACGCTCGACGCACGCTCCACGATCGACTGGTGCGAGAGGCATTCCGTCTCGCCGCGATGCCCGCCGATAAGCTGCCCGCGGATCTCAGCGCAGCGCAGCGCGAAGCGCTCGACGACCTTCTCTCGCTGCAGAATGGATTGCTCGACGCCCAGGCGAAGCTGAACGAGCGCGCCGACCTCCTCTCCACGCTCAAGGGCTCGGTCGGTGCGAAGCAGGGGCAGCTCGCGCGGCTGCGCGATCGGGCCCGCGCGCTCGCGGCGGCTGCCGCGGCCGGTGACACCGAGGCGAAGGCCGCTCAGGTCGCGGTTCTAAAGGCACTCGCACAGGACGCGACCAACGCCCAGACCGCGCTCGCACAGCTCGTCGCTTCGGCGATGGTCCGCGACGGCGCCGCCGGCGCATGGTCCTTGCCCCTCCGTGGAGTCCTCACGCAGTCATTCGGCCCGACGTCGTTCGAGCTGGAGCCGGCCGCGACGTACGGTGGCGTGTCGTACGCGCACTTCCACGCCGCGATCGATATCGCGGCGCCGCTCGGGACACCGGTGACCGCGGCGAGCGACGGCGTGGTCGCGTTCGTCGGCCACCTTCCCGACGGCGCGATGATCGTGCTGCTCGCGCATCCCGGCGGCTATGTGTCTGAGTACGCGCATCTGGACGACACCTTCGCGCTGCCGCCGGTCAAGACGGGGCAGGTCGTGAAGGCGGGCCAGGTGATCGGGTTCATCGGCCTCACCGGGATCACGACCGGTGCGCATCTGCACTTCGCCGTTTTGAAGGCCGGCGTGCCGATCGATCCGTTGTCGCTGCTGTCGGCTCGGTAAAAAGACGGGGCCGCCGCCCGTTTGGCGACGGCCCCCAGAGCTGACGCGACAGCCACTACTTGATGATCCGGATGCGAAGACCGTGCGGATCGACCACGCTCGCGCCCGCGGCGAGCGGAAGTGCGACGACAGAGCTCACGACCGCGTCGCGTCCACCGTCCTTCACCGTCAGGATCGCGAAGCCTCCGACGTCGCCGACCGCGTTGTCGAGGCCCTTGATGTTGCTCGTGAGCGGTGTCTTGCCGCGCAAGGCGACGAACACTCTGGATTCGTCCGGGGACGCGGCCATGATGTCGGGCGCCGGATCGCGGCTGGCGAGCGGGCCCGACGCGAGGCTGATGGTTCTCGCGTCGCCGGTCTGATCGACGATGTCGAGGGTGTTCGCGAAGCGGTCCGCAAGCCAGAGGTACTGACCGACGAGGATCACGCTGTGCGATTCGACGTTCCCGGTACGCGACAGGATCTTCTTCGCGACCGGCCTGTCCGGCAGGCCGGTGACCTGGTAGAGATTGAAGCTCGTCGTGGTGGTCGTGGCGCCGCCCTGCGCGGTGGTCCAGACCGTGTCCTTCACGAACGCAGCGCAGCACGACTGCGGTCCGATCGCGGACTTCCCGAGAGTCGCGACCGTTTTCATCGGTGTCGCCTGGTAGTCGACGACGTACGAGCCGCCGCCGCGCATCGGCACATAGACGTAGCGTCCGTCCGGCGTGAACACCGGGATCACCGGAAGGTTCCCCGGATGATCGGCGTCTTCGAGGAGGGAAAGGTCGAGGTCGGCGGCGGCGTCGAGCTTGTAAACGTCGTTCTTGAAATCGGCGGTGATCCGCTGAAGCCGCTTCCCGCCCTGGTTCGCGACGATGATCGCGTCGCCCGCGGGGGTGACGGCGCTCGCGTGCGGCGCCGCAGGGCCGGCCGCGCTGCCGGTCATCTTGATGCTCGCGACGACCTTGCGGTCGGCCGCGCGGATGACCTGCACGTGCCCGCTGTCCACGTACGAGATGACGGCGTGGGTCATCGCGGGATGGAAGGCGATGCTGTGCCCGTGCTTGCCGATGCCGTCGCCCACGCCGAGCGCGGCCTCGCCGAGGTTGACCGTGTACGCGGGTGCGGGTGCCCCGCCGCTCAGATCGGCACCCTTGTAGATATAGAGAGTGCCGCCGCCCGTCGGAGTCGTCTCGGCCTGGTCGACCACCCAGAGCTCGTACGACGGCGGCGCGGGGCTGGCGGTCGGCGCCGTGCTCGGTGCGGCGGTGCGACCGCCGCACGCTGACACGAGGATCGCGAACGTAGCGAGGAACGGCGAAATGCGACCGAGGATCTTGATGCCCATGCCTTTCATGCCTCCGGACTGTTTGAGGAGCGGTCCGAGGCAAAACTGGCCCTCGGGCCGGTAGAACTCCAATACATAGTTCATATCTTCGCTATAACCTGCAGTGAGTCATGCAGCTCGAGGCCCGCCTACGCGCGTTCGCAGCGCTCGCGCGACGCGGCTCCTTCTCCGCAGCGGGGGAGGAGCTCGTCATCAGTCAGCCCGCCATCTCGAAGCACGTCGCCGAGCTCGAAGCGGAGCTCGGTACGAAGCTCGTCATCAGAGGACCGCGCCGCATTCGCTTGACGCCAGCCGGCGAGTTCGTGGCGGACCACATCGAGCGCGCCGAGGCCCTCGTCGCCCAGGCCGCGCGTGGCGCGCGTTCGCTCGCGGGTGCTGAGACCGGCCGCCTCGCGATCGCGACCTCAGGTACCGGGATGTACCTGGCCATCGGCGCGATCGCCGCGTTCCACGCCGCCCATCCCCGCGTCGAGCTCGATGTTCAGATCGGCACGTCCGAGCCGATCGTCGAGCTCGTGCGCGCCCATCGGGCCGAGATGGCGATCGTCGGAGGATTCACCGCTGCGCGCGATGTGGACAGCGAGATCCTCCTCGAGGACGACATCGTCGTCGTCGCGGCGCCTGCGGTCGCGCGTTCGCGACCGACGTTGCGCGACCTCGAACGCCTCACGTGGATATCGCGGGAGGAAGGGTCGTCGACGCGCGCCGCGTTCGAGGCCGCGTGGCGCGATCTCGCCATCACGCCGGCAGGACGGATCTCGCTTCCGTCATGGGAAGCGGTGAAGCTTGCCGTCGCCAAGGGCGCGGGAGTCAGCGGCATCAGCCGTTACGCGGTGCTGACCGAGCTCGCCGCGGGGACGCTCGCGATCGTCAAGGTCCCCGGCTGGCGGGTGCGCCGTCACTTCTCGCTGGTACATGCGCGTGAGATCCCGCTCTCACCTCCGGCCGAGCGGTTTCGGGCGATCCTGCTCGCCGACCTGCGATCGATCTCGAGCGCGGCGTCAGGTCGGCGAGCTCGTGGGCCGACCGTGCGGCACCGACGCCTCAAGAGACCTTGACTCCCGCGAGGTCCGTACGGTCCGGTGCCAAGCTCAGTCCGGGGCCGTTCCGTCACCGTGAGGTCGTCGTTTTAGCGGCTGTGGCAGCGGCCCGCGGCGAAATCTATGGGCTTTTGGGCGGCTCGGACGGCCGAGGTGGCGAGCGTGTCTATCTTCGGGCTCGGTTGCCTGCTAAAGGGGCGACAGGCTAACCGCCGTGCCGCACGATGAGCGCGAATTGGTGGTTGGTGACCCGCGGTCGCGGGCGTCCTACGAGCGTCGCATACGCATCGCGTCCGAGGCCGCAAGCTGGGGCATCGGCGCCGCTTTGCTTGGGACGGCCGCCCTGCCGACGACGGACCAGGCATCGCGAATCGGGCTCGTCGCGAGCTCGCTGCTCCTCTTCCTCTTCGCGACGCTCTGGTTCCACGTCTTCCCCGAGAGCTGGCTGGGCAAGAGCCGTTTCGCGGTCGGCGCGGCGATCACCCAGGTCATCGCCGCGATCCTCCTCGTCCTGACCGGCGGCATCGACTCGCGGTACTTCCCCTACTACGTGCTTCCGATTCTGGCGACGGTCTTCGGGATGCGCATCTCGGGAACGCTCTTCACCGGAACGATCGCGATCGTCGCGTACCTGGCGACCCTGGTCGCGGAGGTCTTCTTCGGGGGCGAGCGCGGTCAGATCGACGTCGGGGTCATCCGCCTGTTCGCGCTTCTCTCGGTGATCGCGATGACAGCGCTGATCTCGCGCACGATCCAGGAGACCCGCTTCACGCTGCGGCAACGGACTGAGGAGCTCGCGACCCAGAACGCCGAGCTGTCGGTCGCGCGCAACACCGCTCTCGGCCTCGCGCGCGTCGGCGAGCTGCACGAGCTCGTCCGCGTTGTCTACGAATCCGCGAAGAACTCGCTGGCGATCGACCGGCTCTATCTCTTCGCGCGTAAGCCCGACTTCGCCGACGGATACACCGTCGGACCGGACGGCGCGATCCAGGAGTTCCACGCCGACCCTTCGCTTCCGGAAGACACGCCGCGGCGGCGAGCGGTGCGCGAGAAGCGCACCGTCGCGGTGAATGACGCGCGCGACGACAAGATCTCGGACCAGACGCGCGAGCACCTGCATTTCGCTGCGGGGCTCTTTGTGCCGCTGATTCATCGCAGCGAGGTCATCGGCCTCATGGCCGTATCCAGCCATGAAAAGCGCGAATGGACCGCTCACGAGATCCGGGTCGCCGAGGTCATCGCCGACGCATCGGCAGCAGCCGTCGCGTCGTTCCTCGCGTTCGAGGAGGTTCGCGGCCAGCGCGATCGACTCGAGGCGCGGATGAAGGTCCTCGAGAGCATGGACAACCTCGTCGACGCGCTGGCGTTGACGACCGACGAGGCGAGCCTCGCGCAGACCGCGGCGCGAAGCCTTCAGCAGGGTTTCCATCTGCCTTCGGCGACCGTTCTCTTCACCGACCCGTCGGTCGCGATCCTCGAGCCCGTCGGCACCGCTGGGCGCGCGACCCCTCATCCGGTGGTGAATGGACCGACGAGCTGCCCAGCGATCCGCAGCGGGCGCTTCTTCGAGGTCACCTCCGCCGACGATCCGGTCGTCTGCCCCTACATGCCGTTCCGCTCGCACTACTCGTGCGTTCCGCTCGTCGCCGGCGGCGACACCGTTGGCGCGCTCTTCCTCGAGCCGGACAAGGACTCGATCATCGACGTCACAGTCCTGCGCGCCGCGGCCGACCGCGTCGCCCTGAGCCTCGCGACGCGCCGCGTGCTCGAGACCGCGCAGCGGCAGGCCACGACCGATGGACTCACCGGTCTTCACAACCGCCACTTCCTGGCCGAGCAGCTGCGCCTGATGCATTCGCTCGCGGTGCGGCATGGCCAGCCCTACAGCGTCGTCGCGATCGACGTCGACGGCCTGAAGAACGTGAACGACACCTTCGGGCACGAGCAGGGCGATCTCGCGCTCCGCGGCCTGGCGAACACGATGCGCAAGACGCTCCGCTCGTCGGACGTCGGGGTCCGCACGGGCGGCGACGAGTTCCTCGTGCTCATGGCGCAGTCGGGTCTCGAGGAATCGCGTATCGCCGCCGAGCGGGTCCGCGAAGCGGTCGAGCTGCAAGGCCGGGCCGATCCGAAGATCGCGATCACGGTGAGCGCGGGAGTCGCCGCCTGGCGACCCGGCCGCAGCTCCGAGCAGGTCATGGAGGCCGCCGACGCGATGCTTTATGCGGCCAAGCGAGCCGGCAAAGACCGCGTTCTCGCCGAAACCCGCCTCGAAGCGGTCGGCGATGGCGAGGGCGCGGCTTGACAGTCTTTCTCCTAGTCTTCTAGAGTAATTAGCAGTCAAGCCCGGCGAGTGCTAATCCGTATCCGTGGGTCTGCGGCCGTTCGCCGCGCCCGAAATCAACCCAAAGGAGGGGAGAGACATGGCAGTAGCAACCGCGCCCAAAGCGAGTCCCAAGTCGTCGAAGACCAAGCTCAAGCCGCTCGGCTCCCGCGTAGTGATCAAGGCCCTCGAGCGTGAGGAAATCACGAAGAGCGGGATCGTCCTGCCGGACACCGCGAAGGAGAAGCCCCAGGAGGGCCGCGTCCTTGCCGTCGGACCCGGCGACCGCCACCCCGACACCGGCCAGCGCATTCCGGTGGACCTCAAAGAGGGTGACCG
>DATLPP010000006.1:0-4145 GCA_035535615.1 Candidatus Udaeobacter sp. | reverse complement strand
CCGATGTACCTGATCATCGGCATCTGGGGCGGGCCGCGGCGCATCTACGCCACCCTGAAGTTCGTCATCTTCACGCTCGCCGGTTCGCTCCTCATGCTCGTTGGCATCGTCGCGGTGTACATCCAATCGGCCGACGCCTCGGGGTCCCGGACGCTTTCGCTCCCCGATCTCATCGAGCTGCGCGGCCGCTTCCCAGCGGACTTCCAGTTCTGGGTCTTCCTTGCCTTCGCGCTCGCGTTCGCGATCAAGATGCCGATGGTCCCGTTCCACACGTGGCTGCCCGACGCTCACGTCGAGGCGCCGACGGCGGGATCGATCGTCCTCGCGGGCGTTCTTCTGAAGGCGGGCGGCTACGGATTCCTGCGCTTCGGGCTGCCGCTGTTCCCGGTCGGGGTCCAGGCCTGGCTGCCGGTGCTGATCGTTCTCTCGGTGATCGCGATCCTCTATGGCGCGATCGTGTCCGCCGTGCAGAAGGACCTCAAGAAGCTCGTCGCCTACTCATCGGTGGCGCACATGGGTTTCGTCACGCTCGGCATCTTTGTTCTCAACCTGCAGGGCGGCGTCGGCGCGGTGCTGCAGATGTTGAACCACGGCTTCGTCACCGGCGCGCTCTTCCTTTTCGTCGGCATCCAGTACGAGAAGACGCATCGGCGGATGATCGCGGACCTCGGCGGACTCGCGAACATGTGGCCTCTCTTCACGGCATTCTTCGGCGTGTTCGTCCTAGCCTCGCTGGGGTTGCCGGGCCTCAACGGCTTCGTCGGCGAATTCCTCGTCCTTCTTGGGACCTTCGCGTTCTCGGGCGCGCCGCCGCTCGGTGGGCTCTTCTGGGGACCGCTCGCCGCGATCGGCGTCATCCTCGCCGCCGTCTACCTCCTCTGGATGTTCCAGCGTGTGATGTATGGCCCGGTGCGCGATGCCTATCGGGCCCTGCCGGACCTCTCGCGGCTCGAGGTTGCGTGCGCGGTCCCGCTCCTTCTTCTCACCGTAATCCTCGGAGTGTTTCCGCAGCCCTTCATCGCGTACATCGAGCCGTCCGTCGAACGGGTGATCCGTCTCGCGACGGACCCGTCCTTCATGGTCGTGGCATTCAAATGAGTTCGGCTGACATCACCGCTGTCGCCCCCGAGATCGTCGTCACCGCGGTCGCGATGATCGTGCTCATTGCCGACGCGATGCTCGATCGCCGGCGCGCGGCCTTCGCGCTGCCGATCATCACGATCGCCGGCCTCATCGTGGCGCTCGCCGCGGTCTTCAACGTCGTCCCGGCGGCCCAGTACTTCCGCGGGTTCGTGACTATCGACGCGTTCACCTCGTTCTTCCGCGCCGTGTTCATCATCCTCGCGATCTTCGCCGCCGCCGTATCGCCGGCGTACCTCGCCCGACGCGGCGTCCCGGCCGGCGAGTACTACGCGATCATCTGCTTCTCGACGGTCGGTGCCATGACCATCGCGCTTTCGTCGGACCTCATCACGCTCTTCATCGGCCTGGAGACGATGACCATCCCCGTCTACGTGCTGGCCGGGATCCAGCGGACCGATCGTTTCGCGAACGAGGCCGCGATCAAATACTTCCTCCTCGGCGCCTTCAGCTCCGCACTTCTCCTGTACGGATTCGTCTGGCTCTACGGCGTCACCAAGGCGACCGACTTCGTCACCATCGCCAACGTCCTCGCGGCGCAAGGAATCGCGAACGGACCGACCATCGTCGCGCTCGCCCTCATCACGGTCGGTCTCGGCTTCAAAGCCGCGGTCGTCCCGTTCCACCAGTGGACGCCTGACGCCTACGACGGCGCGGCCACACCGGCGACGGCGTTCATGTCGGTGGCTCCGAAGGCCGCCGCCTTCGCCGCGATCCTCCGCCTGCTCATCGGAGCGCTCGGTCCCCTTTACGTGGACTGGAGCGCGGTCCTGGCGATACTCGCTGCGGTCACGATGACCGGCGGAAACATCGTCGCGCTCGCGCAGACGAATACGAAACGGATGCTCGCGTACTCGAGCATCGCCCATACCGGCTACATCCTCGCCGCGGTCGCAGCGGCGAGCGCCGGGCCGAGCGCCACGGCGGCGGTCCTCTTCTACGTGTTCGCGTACGGCCTCATGAACCTCGGCGCGTTCGCGTGTCTTCTCTATTTCGACCTCGAGGGCACGCGCGGGGCCTCGCTCGACGAGCTGAATGGCTTTGGGCGAAGGGAACCGCTTGGAGCGCTGGCGTTCGCGATTTTTCTCATATCGCTGACCGGCATCCCTCCGACCGTCGGTTTTGTCGCCAAGTTCGTGGTGATCCAGCCGGTGCTCGACGCGGGCCTCGCGTGGCTCGCGGTCGTGATCGCGCTGAACGCCGTGCTCGCGGCGTTCTATTACCTGCGCGTCGTCGTCCACATGTACATGTACGACGCCGACGAGAAGCTGCCGCGCCTCGTGACCGGACGCAGCCTTTCGGTCAGCCTCGGCATCGCGTCGTTCGCCGTGATCCTCCTCGGGATCCTTCCGAACTCGATCTACCAATGGGCGTTGGAGGCTGCGAAGCCGCTCGTGCGCTGAGCCCTAGCTCCGACGCGGCTCCTGGCTTGGAAGGATCCGTTCCCCGACGAAGCCTCCGAGAGCGCCGATCACGACGGCGATCGCGAGTGGTGCGAGGACCTCAGGAAAATGCAGTGAGATGAGTCCGTTGAATTCGTCAACCGGAGCGGTCTCTGGGCGGAAGGCCTGATGAAGCTGCGTAGCGATGATGCTGCCGACGAAGAGTGAGAACAGGAACGCGACCGGTGCGGCGATCGCGCCACCCCTCCCTGCGATGAGGCCGGCGCAGAACAGGATCGCGCCGGCCACACTCAGGAGAATTGCCGGCGGGACGGGAAGGGGCTCGGTCAGGGCCCACCAGAAGGCGAGCCCGATCGCGCTCGCGACGACCGACGCGAACACGCGCGGCCAGCTCACGACCGGGTCGGCATCGCGCGCCCGCGGACCGCTCCCCCGAGCCACCCCGCGAGCGCTCCGATCAGGATGAACGGAAATACCGCGATAGGGATGCGGAGGAAGAACGAGGCGAACGCCCCCGGATCACCTCCGGGTTGCGTCAGCGAGGCGACCACCACATAGAGAAAGGCTCCGAGGAGCACGGAGAGCGCGCCCGCAAGCGCGGCGCGCCGACCCGCGAAGAACCCCGCGCCGAATGCCGCGAACTCGATGTACCCGAGCGCGAGGATCGCGCCCGCGCCGACCCATTGATCGAGCCGCAGATAGGGAAAGACCTGCACGATCCCGGCGCCGAGCACGGCGACCGCGAAACGCATGCGTCAGGCCACGGTCGCGAATGCGTGGTCCGCGCGGTTCAATGGCCGAGCCGATCCATCGGTGTCGATGACCGCGATGTCCTCGATACGCACGCCGAAGCGGCCGGGGAGATAGATCCCCGGTTCGATCGAGAAGGCCATCCCCGGCTCGAGTTTCTCGCGATTCCCCCGAACGAGGTACGGATGCTCGTGGCCATCGAGGCCGATCCCATGACCGGTCCGATGAATGAAGAACTCACCGTAGCCGGCATCATCGATCACGCGCCGCGACGCGGCGTCGACCGATTCCGCGGTCGCGTCCTTGCGCGCGGCGGCGTAGCCGGCCTCCTGTGCGCGCCGCACGACGTCGTGGACCTTCTGCTCCTCGCGGCCCGTGGTCGGTCCGACATGCACGGTGCGCGTTATGTCGGAGCGATAGCCGCGCATCCCCCCGCCGAAGTCGAGGACGACCGTGTCGCCCTCCGCGATCCGCCGGTCGCCGATCTCGTGATGCGGAGACGCACCATTTGCCCCGGAGGCGACGATCGTGAATCCGACCTCATCGTGGCCTTCCGCGCGAAGGAGGTCCGCGAGATCGGCACCGATCTCGCGCTCCGTCCGACCGGCGAACGGACGCTCGAGTATTCGCGCGTAGGCGCGGTCCGCGGACTCGGAGACGAGTCGAAGCGCTTCGACCTCAGCGTCGTCCTTGCGTATCCGCAGTCCGCGCGTGATGTCAGATGCGACGGCGAAGTCGCGCCCGGGGAGCGCGGCCTGGAGCTTCAGGACGAAGGCGGCCCACATCTGATCGGCAACAGCGATGACGCCCGGCGCGCGAACGAGCGAGGCGACGACCGCGTAGGGATCGTCG
>DATLPP010000005.1:0-5741 GCA_035535615.1 Candidatus Udaeobacter sp. | reverse complement strand
CCGAAGTCGAGGATCGCGATGGTGGCGCGGGCGGACAGGCCGCCGGAGGCCCCGGTCTCGGGGCGATTCGTCCTGGCGGTCTTCAATGGCTTAGGCCCGGACCCGATAGTTCGGGGCTTCCGCCGTGATGCGGATGTCGTGCGGGTGCGATTCGCGAAGACCGGCACCGGAGATCCGGACGAAGCGCGCGTTCGCGCGCAGGTCGTCGATCGTCCCGGCGCCCGCGTAGCCCATGCCCGCGCGCAGACCGCCAACGAGCTGGTGTACGACCGCCGCGAGCGGACCCAGCGCGCGGACGCGGCCCTCGACTCCCTCGGGAACGAGCTTGGAAAACTCGCCGACGTCGGCCTGGCCGTAGCGGTCGCGCGAACGGCGCGCTTCCATCACGCCGAGCGAGCCCATCCCGCGATACGACTTGAAAGCACCTTCGTCGTCCTCGATGGCGTCTCCCGGCGACTCATCGACGCCGGCAAGGAGTCCGCCGAGCATCACGGTCCACGCGCCCGCTCCGATCGCCTTCGCGATATCGCCGGAGTGCTGGATGCCCCCATCCGCGCAGACCGGGATCCCGTGGCGGTCGGCTGCCTCCGCGCAATCGAAGATGGCCGTGATCTGCGGCATTCCGGCGCCGGCGACGATCCGCGTCGTGCAGATCGCGCCCGGGCCCATCCCGACCTTGACGCAGTCGGCGCCGGCCGCGATGAGCTCCTCGGTGCCCTCGGCGGTCGCGACGTTCCCGGCGATCACCTCGACGCGATGGCGGGCCTTCACCTTCTCGACCATGCGCACGACCGCCGCCGAGTGGCCGTGCGCCGTGTCGACGACGATCACGTCGACGCCCGCAGCGACGAGCGCCGCGGCGCGCTCGTCCGCATCGCCGGCGACGCCGACGGCGGCGCCCACGAGAACGTCCGCGTCCTTCGCGCGCCGGACCTCCTCGGCCTGCTCGGCGACGGTGAGGTTCCGATGAATCACGCCGAGCCCGCCGAGGCGACCGAGCGCGATCGCGAGGCGCGCGTCGGTGACCGTATCCATCGCGGCGGAGAGGATCGGGATGTCGAGGCGGATCTCGTTCGTGAGGCGGGTCTCGGTGGAGACCTGGGTCGGGAGGATGTCACTGCGGGCCGGGATCAGGAGGACGTCGTCGAAGGTCAGACCTTCCTTGGCGAACTTGTCCTCCCGGGTCAATCCGCCGCCCTCACCCGGGCAAGTGTATCGGCTAGAAGAGGACGGCCGTCACGGTCGGGGTTTGGGTGAGGTCGATCGCTTCGCCGGACGCGCTGGTCATCCACTGATGCGGTGTCCAGGTGGCGGTGCTCGCGCCGGCTACGGTCCCGGCGCTCGTCACGCCCGCCAGGGTGATCGTGAGCACGGTGTTCGATCCGTTCCAGGCGCAGGTCGAGTTCTTGGCGGTCTTGCTCGCGGTGAAGTACCCGTTGTTGCCGAGGCCGATCGTCCCGAACGCGAGGCTGGTGTTGAGCGCGGTCATCGTGTCGGGGTTCGCGTCGTTCGTCAGTAGGTCGTTACCGCTGTTGGTGGCGCCGTTGCATGCACCGAGCGTCGCGATGTTCGCGGCTTCGTTGAAGCTGAGCGTGATCGTGTCGCCGCTCTCCGGTTTGCCCGCGACGCCGCCAGCCTTGTTGTTGATCGCGATGGCTGTCGCGCGGAAGTGGTCGAGGATGAAGACCGCGCTCGTGCCGGTCCGGCTCGGGTTGCCGCCGGTGGCGCTGATCGTCTGGGTCGTCTTGTAAGGGCCCGTGATCGTGACGCTCTCGGTGCGCGCGCCGGCCACGAACGCGCCCGAGGTCGAGGGCGCGATGGTGCCGCTGCTCGTCGCGAGGGACACGGTCCCGGTGAAGCCGGTGACGGTCGAGTTGTCCTGCGCCTGCGCCGTGATCGTCACGTTGAACGCCGTGCCCGAGTGCTGGGTGGCTATCGCATTGAAGGTGAAGTGGTCGAGAGGCTTCGCCGAGGCCTGCGCCGAGTTCTGGCTCTCCCAGTTGGCGGCATTCGTGTCGTAATAGCCGCGAACGACGTAATAGAAGGTGCCGACCCCCGGCACGTCGTCGTAGGTCACCGTCGCGCGTCCGGCGATCTGCTGGATCTGCGAGTAGGGACCGCCCGAGCTCGTCGCGCGAAGGACCCGGTGGCCGCTGGCCCAGGTCGAGCTCGTCGCGGTCCACGCGACGCGGACCGTGCCGCCGTTGGACTGAACGGTCGCGGAGACACCCGTCGGTGCGGCGAGCGTGGCGGTGGCGAGCTGATTCGATGGATTCGTCGTCGGGGCGGTGAAGGTGGCGGCGCTCGTGAGCGTGAGCATGAGCAGGACCGCACTCACCAGAGCGAGGATCACGAGCGCGTAGACCCGGGCCGTCACGTCAGGCCGCGATCTGGTTCGCGGTCGCTTCGCGAAGCCATCCGATGTGGCTTGCCCAGAGCTCGTCGGGGTCGATCCGGGCGAGCGGTGCGTTCTGGCGCCGCGTCCGTGGACGCATCACCTTCGCGTTGCCGAAGACGAGCATCGCCCCGCAGAGGAGGAAGGCGAGCGCCGCGAGCGCGGTGAGCGCGAGCCGCCAGTAGGCCTGCGCGTAAACGATGGCGTAGCCGAGGAGTGGGATCGACCCGCGGTAGACGCCGACCTGGCCGGGGAAGTGGACCGGCTCTGGATCGGCGACCACGTTCGCGTCGCCCTTGGTTGTGAAAGTCGGGCTCGCGGCGTTCGAACCGTCGATGGCGATGACGCGGTGCGTGGTCATCTGGCCGTAGTGCTCGAAGGTAATGATGTCGCCGCGGCTGACCGCCGACGGCGAGACCGGCTCGACGATCACGAGCGCGCCCTTGTTGATGGCCGGCTCCATCGAGCTGCCGGTCACGACGAAGGTTCCCATACCGAGCATGCGGATCGCGAGGAGTCCGAGGCACGTGGCGAAGAGCACGACCGCGAGCGCGATCGAGCAGATGTGCCCAATCTTTTTCACGGCCGTGCTCCCTCTTCTCAGTTCTAGCGGGCCGCGCCCGCGAGCTGCGTAGCGGTGTAGGTGACGGTGAAGTCCTGTGTGAGGCTCTGGAAGGTGTTGCCGGCCGTCGTTGGAAGGCTGAAGACGAAGGTCAGGTAGTCGCTGCCCGCCGCGGCGACGGTGCCGGAGGCCGGGATGGCCATGTTCTTCAGAGCGCCCGAGTACACGCTGTTCGCCGGGGTCGTGCAGTTGTTGCACCGGTAGACCGTTGCCTGAAGCCCGTAGGTCGTGTCCGTCCAGAGCAGGGTGCTCGCGGTCGCGCTGACCGCGCCGGCGTACGTGAAGCCGGTGTTGCCGCCGTTCGTAACGTGCACGACGCGCTGGGCCGTGTCACCGGGCACGAGGTTCGTGATGTTGACGAGGTCACCGGCGTTCGGCTTGTCGTTCGAGATCACGAGCGTCGCCGTCGCGAATGTGTTGCCGGGGTTCGTCGTCGTCGCCGTGAACGTCGCCGTGGTCGAGCCGGCGGTTGAAGTCATGCCGATCAAGACCAGGGCCGAGAGCGCCATCGTCGCGAGAAGGACTTTCGTTCCGCGCATCTTGGTTCCCCTTTTCTCTCCGGCTCGATCCGCCGGTCTTTTTTGTGTTGGGGCAACTATCTCGTTGCGCGGACGTGCAGGGATGGGACTGGCGGGGGGAATGCCTCTAGCCCATTGGGACTACGACCACCCTGAATGTATCGCCGGTCACGCAGGTACTACGACCTCCGAGCTAGTCGCGCCTCTCCGCGAGATGCTGACCAAACGTCGCGCCGCCGCGACCCCACGCCTCGGCGATCGCGACCCGCTGTTTGCTCCACGACCGCGCCCGCCACCAGAAGACGGCCGCAGCCGCGAGGCTGATGAGGCAGGCGGTCGGAAGCACGACCGGCTGGAGGTCCCACCAGAGCTGAAGCTGGCGGGCGGCGATTGCCACGCCGACGAACGCGAGGAGCTCCACCTCGAACAGCAGCACGAGGAACGTGAAGGCGAACGAGGCCGCCCCGAACGAGCGCCTGCGGCGGTACGGGAACGCGATGTCGATGAGGCTGCTCATGCCGGGCCGATCTTAGAGGAGGGTCGCGGCGCGTTCGGGTCCAACGCCGATCATTCCGACCGGCGCTCCGACCGTCTCGGCGATGCGATCGAGGTACGCGGTGGCCTTCGCCGGCAGCGCGCGACGCTCGGTCACGCCGGTGATCGCCGTCGACCATCCCTGGAGCGTCTCGTAGCACGGACGCGCTCTTTCCAGGACGAGCGTGGTCGGCATGTCGGTCGTGCGCTTCCCGTCGAGCTCGTAGCTCGCGCAGAACGGGATCCGCTCGTACACGTCGAGCACGTCGAGCTTGGTGACCGCGAGCTCGGTGAACGCGTTGAGCCGATGCGCGTGGCGCGCCGCCACCGCGTCGAACCAGCCGACGCGCCGTGGACGACCGGTCGTCGCCCCGTATTCGTGCGCGCGCTCGCGGAGCGCGATGGCCTCCTCGCCGCGAAGCTCTGTCGGGAACGGACCCTCCCCCACCGCGGTCGAGTACGCCTTCACGACGCCGATGACGCGCGTGATCTTCCGCGGAGGGATGCCCGCGCCGACGCTCGCGCCGCCCGCGAGCGGATTCGAGCTCGTGACGTACGGATAGATGCCCCAATCGAGATCGCGCATCGCGCCAAGCTGACCTTCGAGAAGAACGCGCGCGTCCGTCGCGAGCGCCGACTCCACGAGTGGGAGCGTGTCGACGATGCGATCCCCGAGCTTCGCCGCGGCCGCGAGCACGCCGTCGGCGACGTCCTCGGCGTCGAGCGGCGCGTCACCGAAACGCTCGAGGATCGCGTTCTTGATCTCGAGCTCCCGTTTCACGCGCGCGCGGAAATGCTTCGGATCGCGCACCTCGTAGACCTGGATGCCGTGACGCCCGACCTTGTCCGAATACGCGGGGCCGACGCCCATGCCGGTCGTGCCGAGCTTCTTGCGGCCGCGCTCGCGCTCGTCGAGGCGGTCCAGCGCGATGTGCCAGGGCATGAGGAGATGGGCGCGATCGCTCACGCGAAGGTTCGCGGTCGAGATACCGCTGCGCTCGAGATCGGCGAGCTCGCGACACAGGAACGCGAGATCGACGACGCAGCCCGGACCGAGCACGCACAGGGCGTCGGGGTTGAAGATCCCGCTCGGAACGAGGTGCAGCTTGAAGGTGCCGTGCTGGTTGACGACGGTGTGGCCGGCGTTGTTGCCACCCTGGAATCGGATGACCACATCCGCCTCCTGCGCCAGGAGGTCGGTGATCTTGCCCTTGCCTTCGTCGCCCCACTGAGCACCGACGATGGCCGTTACCGGCACGTATTCGAATGCTATCCGCCGCGCTGCCCCGCGACCAGCGCTCCGAGCTTCGCGAGCTCGAGCAGCGTGAGGCTGCGTGATGGATCGGCGGTCCACCAGAGGTTCGGATCCCACTCAGGGTCGTCGGCAGGATGGTTTCGGAAGGTGAGCGCCACCCGTCCGAACTCGCGCTCGAAGAGCATCGCCGCGCGGCGCTGGTGGTACGGGCTCGTCACGAGGATCGCCGACACGAGTCCGCGGCTCTTCATGAGCTCCGCGACCCGCTCCGCGTTCTCCTCGGTCGTCGCCGAGGCGCCCTCCACCGCGATCGCGTTCGCCGGGACGCCTGCCGCGACGGCGGCGCGCTTCATGAGCTCAGCCGAAGCGACCGACTGGGGGTCGCTCGAGCCGCCGGAGAAGATGAGGAGCGGGGCG
>DATLPP010000004.1:0-5930 GCA_035535615.1 Candidatus Udaeobacter sp. | reverse complement strand
GTGACCAGAAGCGCAAACCGCCGTGAAGGGCGGGTCGCCGACCGCCTGCACTCCGCGGCGATCCATCTGCTGAGGCGCGCCCGCCGCACCGACCCGTTGACCGGCGTCTCGCCGGCGCAGCTGTCGGCGCTCTCCGTCCTCATGAGCGGCCCAAAAACGCTCGGCGACCTCGCCGCTGCCGAGCAGGTCCGCCCTCCGACGATGAGCCGGCTCGTGAGCGAGATGGAGCGCGCCGGCGTCGCGCGAAAGACGACCGATCGCGACGACGCCCGGGTGATCCGTGTTCACGCGACACCGAAGGGGCTGCGCGCGCTCTCACGCGGGCGCTCCATGCGCATCGAGGCGATCGAACGGTTACTCCGCGAGCTCGATCCCGCGGACCTTGCCACCATCGACCGCGCCGTCGGCACCATCGAGAAGTTACTGGGACAGCGAGCGGCACCACCCTGACGGACTACCCTCATAGCAGGGGAGGCCGTTGCAGCTCAACATCTACGACACCCTCCAGCGGCGTGTCGTGCCGGTCACCCCGGAACGGGCCGGCGAGGTGCGCATGTACACGTGCGGTCCGACGGTGTACCGCCCGGTGCATCTCGGGAATCTGCGCTCCTACCTCCTCGCGGATTGGATTCGCCGAACGCTCGAGCACTTCGGCAACACCGTCGTCGCGGTCAAGAACATCACCGATGTCGGGCACATGCGGCAGGACGCCGTCGAGCGAGGCGAGGACAAGGTGATCGCGGCGGCTCTCGCCGAAGGAAAGACGCCAAAGGAGATCGCGGAGTCATACGAGGCGCGGTTTCACGACGACGAACGGCGCCTGGGGATCCTCCCGGCGACGCATTTCCCGCGCGCGACCGATCACGTTCCCGAGATGATCGCCATCATCGAGCGCCTCATCGCGCGGGGTCTCGCGTACAAGGTCGAGGGCGCGGTCTATTTCGCCGTGAAGCGGTTCTCTGGCTACGGAAGGCTCTCCGGAAACATCGGCGAAGCGCTCCGGCAGGGTGTCCACGCCGAACTCGATCCAAACAAGCGCGATCAGGCCGACTTCGCGCTCTGGAAGAAGGCGGAGCCTGGCCGTGCCGCCCTCACCTGGGATTCGCCGTGGGGCGCCGGTTTTCCCGGCTGGCACATCGAGTGTTCCGCGATGAGCACCAAATACCTTGGCGAGCGTTTCGATCTGCACACGGGCGGTGTCGACAACATCTTTCCGCATCACGAGGACGAGATCGCCCAGTCCGAGGGCGCATACGGCCACGCGTCGGTCGCGCACTGGGTCCATGGGCAGCACCTGCTCGCCGACGGCGTGAAGATGGCGAAATCGGCGCGCAATACCGTCACCATCGACGAGCTCATCAAGCTCGATGTCGACCCTCTCGCCTTCCGCTACCAGTGCCTGCTCACGCATTACCGGACGCGGATGCAGTTTTCCCTCGGCGCCCTTCGACAGGCTGCGGAAGCGCTCGATCATCTCCGTCAACGCGTCCGTCACTGGGCGCAGGTCCCGCAGGGAGCTCCGACCCACACCGCGGTGCGCGAACGCTGGATGGAGCCGTTTGCGCGCGCGCTCGCCGACGACCTGAATCTCCCGGCCGCGGTCGCATGGCTTCAGCGGTGCGCCGTCGACCGGACGATCTCGGATACGGAGCGCCTCGGGGTGTTCCTCGAAGCCGATCGGGTGCTCGGACTGGATCTCGCATCCGTCGCCGCGGAGCACGCGAAAGCGCCGCGGGAAGTCCTCGCATCGGTCGAGGAACACCGCGCCGCGCGCGGGTCGCGCGACTACCGGCGCGCGGACGGTCTCCGCGCGACCTTCGAGGGCTACCGCGTCGACGATCAGGCGGCCCATCGCGCCGTGGTCTCCCGCGGCGATCGCCGCGTCGGGGCGCGCGAGCGGCGGACGATCTCGTCCGCTAAGGAGCTTCCCGACCGCAGGAGCGAGCCTGCGGCGCGCTCGTGGACGGTGGGCATCGTCACACGCGATTACCCCACCGACTTCGCGCGCTGTCTCGCCGGTGCGCTCGCCTTTCTGCCGCCGGACGGCGAGGTGGTCGTCCTCGATTCCGGATCCGGTGATGATGCGCAGCACGGCGTGAGCGATCTCGCGGCGCGCGATCGTCGAGTCGAGGCCCACTTCGCCGATCGCGATCTCGGCGAAGGCGCGGCCCGCAATGGGCTCATCCGCGTCGCGCGGGGCCGGATGATCCTGATGCTGGACTGCTCCGTCGAGATCACGGGCGATCTCTACGGTCCGCTGTCCCGCGCGCTCGCGGACCCAACCGTTGGCCTTGCGGGGCCGTGGGGACTTCGTACGACCGACCTCAAACACTTCGACGAGGTGACAAGCGGCGAGGCCGAAGCGGTCCAGGGGTACTGCGCCGCCGCGCGCCGCGAGGTTCTTCTGGAGATCGGCGGCTTCGATGAGCGTTACCGCTTCTATCGCAACCTCGACATAGCGGTGTCGCTGGCCGCTCGCGAACGCGGCTACCGGGTCGTCACGCTCGGCGCGGATTGCGCGCGCAGGCACGAGCACCGGGTCTGGGAGTCGCTATCGGAGGACGAGCGCCTGAAGCGGAGCCGCCGCAACTTCGATCGCATGTACAGCCGCTTCCATGGCAAGCCCGTGCTGATCGCGGGGCGCGATTGAGCCGCGGCCGCCTCATCCTCGTGGGATCGGGCGAGTTCACCCCGGCGATGGAGGAGCTCGATCGGGAAATCCTCAAGAGCATCGCGAAGCCACACGCACGCGTGGCCATTGTCCCCACGGCTTCGGGGCTCGAGGACACGCCGACGAGCTGGGCCGCGCTCGGAGAAGCGCATTTCGCCGCGCTCGGCGCCGAGGTGGTGCGGGTGATGGTCCTTCGCCGCGATGACGCTCGCGAGCCGAAATGGATCGATGCGCTTCGCGATGTCGACTGGATCTATTTCTCCGGTGGCCGCCCCCAACATGCGATCAATGTCCTCGCCGGAACGCCGTTCTGGGATGAGGTGCTGGGCCTGCACCGGAACGGTGCGGTGCTCGCCGGCGCGAGTGCCGGCGCGATGATGCTCGGAGAGAAGAGCTATGCGCCCGACGATTTTGACGCTGCCGGTCTCCCGCAGCGCGTGTCCATACGCGACGGGCTCGGCGTACTCGGCGGCCACTTCGTGGTCCCGCATTTCGATCTGCTCTCGCAGCTCCCGCCCGAAAACGTTCAGGAATGGATCGCGGTATGGCCCGAGGGGCTCCGCGGCATCGGCATCGACGAGGACACCGCGGTTGTCGAAGGTACTAATGGGTGGACCGTTCGCGGTCGCGGCCGCGCCGTGACGATGACCTCATTCGAGCGTCAGGAAGTGCACGCGAACGGCGCGCGTTTCGACAGCATCCCAATACGCATCTGAGACCCGCCCGCTATGCGCTCGTCCGACCCCGCTCGGTAGCGTTCGTCGTGGCTTGGTCACCTGGTCGCTCCTCCTCGCAGCTCTCGCGCATCGAAGCGCGCTCGTGCGCCTCGCGACCGCCGCCACCGTCGGCATCCTCGGCTTCGTCGTCGCATGGACTCTCGCGTATCTGGTGCTGCCCGAAGGGGCCACGCGTTTCACCTTGGGGCTCCTACCGACGTTGGACGCGCGCGCCGATTCCGCCGGCGTGGCGACCACTCTTTTCGTCTGGAATGCGGGGTTCGGTTTCGGAGTGATCGCGCTCGCGAGCCTCTACAGCGTCGGTCCCATCTCGCTCGCGTACTTCGCCCCGTGGACGTGGCTGATCCGGTTCGGGATCGCCCTCGGCACCAACTCATTCGCGCTCTTCGTCCCGGGCGCCCGCATCCCCCCGCTCGACCTGCGATCGATCATCTCGCACGCGGGGATACCGGAGCTCATCGCGTACATCGTTCTCGCCACCGTTCTCGCGAACGCCTCGCTCTGGAGGCAGCGCCGCCTCACCGACCGGAATCTCGTCCGCATCCGCCATCTGCGGGACATCCGACTGACTCGCGTCGAGCTGTCGCTCGTCGCTGTCGCGTTCGTCCTTCTCGCGGGCGCGGCGCTCATCGAGACGTCGCAGATCGCACGACTCCAAGCCCTCTAGAAATACCCGCTCGCTAGACTCGACAGGTGAAGAACGGCGAGCGCCGCCGTGTCGTGGTGACTGGTCTCGGCATGATCACCCCGCTCGGCTCGACGGTGGAAAAGACCTGGGACGGCATCCTTGCCGGGAAGAGCGGGATCGGCCCGATCACGCGTTTTGACGCGACGGGCCTCGAGACGACCATCGCCGGCGAGGTCCGCGACTTCGATCCGCAGGACTACATGGACCGCAAGGAGATACGCCGCTCCGACCGATTCGTGCACTTCGCGGTCGCGGCAGCCGGACAGGCCCTCAAATCGGCACGCCTCGAGATCACGCCGGAGCTCGCGCCTCGGATCGGTGTCGCGTTTGGCTCGGGCATCGGCGGGGTCGAAACCCTGGTCGACCAGGTGCTCGTCCATCAAAAGGACCCTCGAAGGGTGTCGCCGTTCCTTATCCCGATGATGATCATCGACATGGCGGCCGGCGAGATCGCGATGAAGTACCGTGCCAAGGGGCCGAACATGGGCCACGTCTCGGCATGTGCGTCGAGCGCAAACGCCATCGGCGAGGCCGCCGAGATCATCCGCCGCGGCCAGGCCGACGTGATGCTCGCGGGCGGCTCTGAGGCAGGCCTCATCAAGATCGCGATCGGCGCTTTCAACCAGGCGCGCGCGCTGTCGACGCGCAATAACGCGCCGGAAAAGGCGTCGCGCCCGTTTGACAAGGACCGCGACGGCTTCGTGTTCAGCGAAGGCGCGGGCTGTCTCGTGCTCGAGGAGCTCGAGTTCGCGCGCGCCCGCGGCGCGCCGATCCTCGCCGAGTTCATCGGGTACGGCATGTCCGCCGATTCCTATCACGTGACAGCGCCCCCGCCCGGCGGCGAGGGCGCGGTGCGTGCGATGCGCATGGCCATCGCCGATGCGGGCGTGCAGCCGGAGTCGATCGCCTACGTGAACGCGCACGGCACGTCGACTCAGGCGAACGACGGCGCCGAGACCGCCGCGCTCAAAACGGTCTTCGGCGAGCACGCGCGCAAGCTCGCGATCTCCTCCACGAAGTCGATGACCGGACACACCCTCGGCGCCGCCGGCGCGATCGAAGCCGCGCTCTGCATCCTCGGGATGCGCAACGGCATCCTTCCACCGACCATCAATCAGGAAACCCCCGATCCGGACTGCGACCTCGACTACATACCGAACCACGCACGCAAAGCGAAGGTCGACCTCTCACTCTCCAACTCGATGGGCTTCGGTGGCCACAACGTCGCGCTCGTGATTCGCAAGGAGGCCGCCTGAGCTGATGCCGGATCCGCGGAAGGTTCGCGCCGACGCGAACGAGCTCGTGGCCGAGCTCCTCGACCGCCTTGCGAACGACGAGGTCAGCGAGCTCGAGGTGAAACGCGGCGGTGTGCGCGTGCGCGTCGCCAAGAACGGCGGTCGTGTCGCGCCGAGCACCGAAGGCGCTCTGGCGGCCGCTCACGTGGCGCCGACGGCTCCGGCCGCACCCGTGAAGGAGCTGCCGACCGTGAACGCGCCGCTCACCGGGATCTTCTACCGCTCGTCATCGCCGCAGACCGCGGCCTTTGTGCAGGTGGGCTCGAAGGTCGAATCCGGCGACGTTATCGGTCTCATCGAGGCGATGAAGCTCTTCAACGAGATCCGCTCGACCCAGGCGGGACGGGTGCGCCGTATCTTCGCCGAGAACGGACAGCTCGTCCGCGCGCATCAGCCGTTGCTCGAGGTCGAGCCGGCATGAGCGCGGTCCGCTGCGTGATCTGCGGAGTGCCGCTCGGCGACGGCGCGATACGCGTTCGGTATGAAGACCGGATCTACGCGTTCGACTCGCTCAAATGCAAGCGCATCTTCCAGGAGAA
>DATLPP010000003.1:0-2974 GCA_035535615.1 Candidatus Udaeobacter sp. | reverse complement strand
AGCTCGGGCCCGGTAGCGATGGGTTCGGCCCAGCTGACTGAATCGTCATTCTCCGACGGCGGCTCGAGCGGAAGCTCGGGACGTCGCTTCCGCGACCGCAGCCGATCGAGCGCGCGATTGGTCACGATGCGAAAGACCCACGCGCGAAACGAGGTTCCCTCGAAAGACGCCATCGATTTCCAGGCGGACAGGAGCGCGTCTTGCACGCAATCTTCGGCGTCGTCATGACCCAACATTCGCGCCGCATGGCGATACAGAGGCCGTTCGATCTCGAGAGCAAGCTGCTCGAAAGCCCGGGCGTCGCCCCGCCGTGCGCGATCGAGGAGCACATCGCTCGGTCCCCCGAGTTCCGGCCTCATCAGCGAACTTTCGCATGCCGGCGACTTCTTCTGTAGATTGCCGCGTGCAAAACATGACCGAAGACCGCAAGAAGAAGGTCGTCGTCATCGGCGAGGACGACGAACCGATCGCGACATTGCTCCGCGACTCGATCAACGACGAGGACGGGTACCAGTCCGTCGTCGTCTCGGACGGCGCCTTGGTCATCGAGACGGTCCGTCAGGTGCACGCCGACCTCCTCATCCTCGACATCATGATGCCGGGACTCAATGGGTTTGAGGTGTTCGATAGGGTTCGTGCGGACACCGACATCCGTGAGATGCCGGTCCTTTTCGTCAGTGCGGCGACGAATCAATACGACGGCGACTTCACGAAGCGCGCCATCAAGGACGTGATCTCGAAGCCGTTCGATCTGAACGATCTCCTCGACCGGGTCCGGTTACTCTGCCCAGCCGATGCCGGAGGGCAAAACTAGCCCGCGCGACCGTGCCCGATTCGCGGATCTCGCACGCCTCGCCGCTGATGCGGCCCTAGCGGTCGGCGATGCGATCGCCGTCGAGGACACCGGGATCGTCACCCGCAAGCGCGGGCGCGCCAACTTCGCGACGGCCGCGGACCATGCGGCCGAGCGCGAGATCATCTCGCGGCTTTCGGCCCACGATTCGCGGATCCCGATCCTGGCTGAGGAGAGCGTGCGCAAGGGCATCGTCGGCGCCGAGCGCCTCTGGGTCGTCGACCCGCTCGATGGCACGCTCAACTTCAGCCGCGGTCTTCCCTTCTATTGCGTGCTTATCGGATATGTGGAAGGCGGCAAGGCGCGCGCGGCGGCCGTCCATGCCCCGCGAACGGGCGAGACGTTCATCGCTTCCGAGGGAGCGGGCGCGACGCGAAATGGCTCGCCGATCGAGGTGTCGCACGTCACGCGTCTTCCCGATGCCTTCGCGGTGGCCAGTCTCGGCTTTGGCGAGACGAAGAAGAAGGATTCGCGCTTCGCGATGCTGAACGCGACGTGCGCGCGTCTTCGCGTGATCGGGTCGGCCGGGCTCGAGATCTCGTATGTCGCGATGGGGAGGTTCGATCTCTTCGTGCACCAGGCGCTGTCGCCGTGGGACATCGCCGCACCCGCGCTCATCGCGCGCGAGGCCGGAGCCGCGGTGCTGTCGCTGAAGACGGGCAAAGACGCCGCGTGGAACGAGCGGCAGGTCGTGATCGCGAATCCGGGACTTGCCAAGGATGCCGTAAAGCTGTTGGCGAAACCTAGAATGTGAGACGCGCCGGAGTGACGCAATCGGCTAGACGTGGCAGCCTCAAAATCTGCTGGGCGAAAGCCCATGAGGGTTCGAGTCCCTCCTCCGGCACCGTTGTCATGTCTCAGGTGATCGAGGACACCTGTCTCAGGACATCATGGACGATCGCTGGTCGACGTAGCGGCTGGTAGGTGCGGCTCGCATCCAGGGTGACCTCACCCAAGAGCTGGCCGTTCTCGCGAATGACGCGGAGCTCCGTGCCGGCGATGAGCAGACGAATCCGTTCGCCGGTGTACTTGCGTCCGACGTAGATGTGACGAAGCACGCTGAGGTAGCGCACCGTCACGCGGCCCGAGCGATCGATCTTGTCGAGTCGCACGCGAAACTGTGTCGGTGTCTCGATGAGCGCGGGTCGGGCCTTGAGCCGGGCGTTGAAGGCGACGAGCGGCGTGCGCTGGCCAAGCGCGCGGTGTGGCCGGCGCTGGTTGTAGTGGGTGCGAAAGGCGTCGAGCTGCGCCTGCAGGTGCGCGAGCGATGTCGGCGGCGGCTGTTTGGTGAGGAAGCGCTTGAGGGTTTGATGGAAGCGCTCGACCTTGCCGCAGGTCTGGGGGTGATAGGCGCGCGCGTGCACGCAGCGGATCCCCAGACGCGCGAGCTCGGACTCAAGGAGCACCGTACCGCCGCGGTACGCACCGGAAAAGACCGCGGCGTTGTCGGAGAGGAAGGCCGCCGGAAGGCCGTGATCGGCCGCGGCCGCGGCGAACACCTGCACGACGTCCGCGGCCTTGACCGTCCTGAACGTGACCGAGGCCAGCAGCAGCCGCGAGTGATCGTCGAGGACGTTGAGGATCTCGACCGCGGATCCGTCGGCGAGCAGCCAGTGGGTCGCGTCGGCCTGCCAGAGCTCGTTGGGGAGCTGCGCTTCGAAACGGATGAACGAGGAACGCGGACGCTTGTGCGGCTGGGGTGTGATCAGTCCGTTGCGCTTGAGGACCCGCCAGATGGTTGCCGGCGAAGGGACCTTCCTTAGTCGACGGCTCAGTTGCTGCGCGATGGTCTGGGCGCCGGCGTCGTGGCCCGCCGCAAGAAGCTCGCGGCGCAGCTTGAGGATCGCGTGCACCAGCTTCGGCCGGACCTGGTGCGGGCAGGAGCGCGGCCGGTGCGAGCGCGGCTCGAGGGCCGCGTACCCGCCCTGGCGGTAACGGGCGACGAGCTCATAGATCCAGCTGCGCGAGATGCCGTGGCTCTTGGCGAGCTCACGCGGACTGCGCCCTTCCAAGACGATCGCGTCAACCACATAGCGGCCCAGACCCATCGGGACACCCCCTCGCCAGCTTGGGTGTCCACTATCACCTGAGACATCTGTCCACTATCAGGTGAACTCACAC
>DATLPP010000002.1:0-8661 GCA_035535615.1 Candidatus Udaeobacter sp. | reverse complement strand
CTCCGCTCTGCGCGCTGCGGGACTTCACCCCCGCATCGGTCTCGACAACAGCATGGGCGGCGCTGTCGGGATGACGACGAGCGTGGGACGCCGCATCGTCTTCGTGCCCGTCAACGAACGAAGGCGCGCGCAGGAGATCCTAGAGGAGCCCGTGCGCGAGGAGGGCGAGGACAATCCGGTGCTTCGCATGGTCGTCATCGTCGCGCTCATAACGGGATTGCTTCTCGCGACCCCGTTCGTGGCGCAGGCGTGTTATGGAGCCTAGGCCGTGCGGGACTCGTGATCCTTTGGGACGATCTCCTCGCGGTCGACGCCGAGACGCACCTCGTCGTCGGTGATCCGCAGGATGTCGTCTCGAGATATCTCGACGACCTTGCCGCCGCTAAAGAGGCGCTCAAGTCCCGCGTGCGCTCTCACCGTCATGCTCACGACGTTGCCGGTCTCCTCGTCGAACCGAATGTCCTCGACCGTACCGACAGCATCCCCGTCCCGATCCTTGACGCTGTCGCCCTTCTTGATCGAGGGCCGCGGCCGTTCGCCCACGTCGGCTGGCGCGGAATCCTCGGGCCAGAGGAAGGACTCGGGCGGGATCGTGTAGCCGAGATTCGGTGCCGACCAGCCGGCGGGCGGAGTGACGAAGTCGTCCTGTTCGAAGCTCGGCTGGGTGTCGAGCTCCCTCTTGTTGAGATTCAGCGTGATCATTTCACCGTCGGCCGAGGCGTCAGCGAACATATCCTCGCCGACGATCACATCGCGACCCAGCAGGCGGCGAGTGCTGACGACGAACCCGGTGATGCGATCGGTCGTCGGGTCGATGAGGACCCGGTGAATGTTTCCCGCGTCGTGCCCGTCCTTCGTCCGGATCTTCGCGTTCAGATCGATGCGCATCGCGTTTCCCCCCAAAGCCGCCAATGGCCGCCCCCGCAGCAGGTCGTGAGCCAGCAGGTTCGCCTAGGTCAATACGGCACGTCCACGTTACCGCCTCGACGCACGCCGGTCCCCTCGAGCAGCGCCGGCAGCCCGCGCTGCTCGCCGCGCAACGCGTCGAGGAGCCGGAGCGCCTCGTCCACCGTCAGGTCGCGGCGGAAGTCGGTGAGCGCAGTCTGCACCGACTCGGGCTGTACCGTTCCCGTCGAGCCCACAGCTCCCGGCGGGGGCGTCCCGGCGGGGATGCCCGAATCGGTCGGCGTCGGCGCCGGCGTTCCGCCGGGCAGTTGCGACGCGCCCGGAGGTGGCGTGCGCTGGCCAGGCGCATTCGTGGGATCAGGCACGTGAGGCTGAAGGAGGCCGAGGATCCTGTCGATGACCTCGATGTTGAACTTCGCATCGCGATCGTTCGGGTCGAGGCGCAGCGTCTCGACGTACGAGGCTCGCGCGTCGAGGATGCGTCCCAGCCGGAAGAGCGATGTGGCACGGTCGTAAAACGCGACCGCGCGAGTCGTCCCCTTCGCGTTGTCGATCCCGCGGCTGTACTCGACAAGCGCTCTGTCATGCTCGGCAAGGGCGGCCAGCGCGTTGCCGAGATCGATCGAGATCTCGGGTGCCGTGGGACGTCTCGCCTGAAGGTCGCGATAGCGCGTGACCGCACCGGCGGGATCGCGCGGGAAGAGCTGGTTCGCCGCGTCGACCTCGTCCGCGATCGGATCTGCCGGTCCGCAGGCGACGATGAGGAGGAGCAGCGCGCTCACTGCTCCGAGCACGCGCCTGCGCGGTGCCGCGCGCCCATGGGGAACGCGCGGACGCGGCATCGGCCGACGCTCATCGATGAGCCAGTCGACGATCAGCAAGATGAGGGCGATCCCGAGGAAGATCTGAAACCGGTCCTCCGGACTGACGCCGCTCTCGGTCGGCACGGGCGCGGTGCCGATCGCGCGCAGCGCGTCGGTGAGGCTCCTCGCGGTCGCCGCGCCGTCGTAGCGGAAGTAGCGGCCGCCGCCGTCGGACGCGAGCTTCGCCAGGCGCGCGTCGGCGAGCCGGCTCGTGACCTGCGTCCCGTTCGGGTCCACGAGCATCTGCTGGAACAGGCCTTTCGCGTCGTAGACCGGCACCGGGCCGCCCTCCGGAGTGCCGATCCCGAGCGTGAAGACGTGGATGTTGCGCGCGAGGTAGGCATCGAGCGGAGGAAGATCGGGCGCGGGATCCTCGCCGTCCGAAACGATGACGATCGCCTTTGCGCGCTGGTTCGAGCTGTCCGCGATCGGGAATTGCAGGGCCGCACCCTGAAGTGCGGCGCGAAGCGACGAGCCCGGGTTCAGATGAAAGCCGTGACCCGAGGTATCGAGCGCGGGACCGACGATCTTCGTATCGGCGGTGAGCGGATATCGCACGACGCTCGAGCCCGCGAAGAGGGTGAGCCCGACCCGGCCGCCGGCGAGCTGCTGGCCGATGAGCTCGATGGCGCCCTGAGCCACGTGGAGGCGGTCGGGCTCGACGTCGCGCGCGGCCATGCTCTGCGACACGTCGAGAGCGATGACCGTGTCGACCGACGACGTGGCCGCTCGTCGCGGCGCCTCCCCGATCTGCGGCCCGATGAGCGCGAGCACCACGAGCACACACGCGCCCCCGACGAGGATCAGCTTCGCGATCTGCCGCGCCGGACTCGCCGACGCGAGGCGCGAACCGGGACCCGCGAATGCGGCGAGAGCGCGTCGCCGGCGGACGAGCGCGATCACGCAGAGCGTGACGATCAGGGCTGCGGCGATGATGAGCGGAGCCAGCTCGGGATGCGCCAGCGCGAGCTTCACGGAGTCCTCCGGAAGACGGTCGCGGCGAGCGCGAGCTCCGCGAAGAGGATCGCGATGCCGAGCGCAAGGAAGCCGAGATGGGCCTCCTGGTAATCGACGAAATCGCGCGCGCCGACATGCGACTTCTCCAGCGACTCGATCTCGCGATACACCTCGGCGAGCGAGTTCTCGTCGGAGACGCTGTAGTAGTGACCCCCGGTGTCCTCCGCGATCTTGCGCATGAGCTGCGCGTCCACGCTGTCCGTGGTGACGTCCTTGTCGGCCGTCGTGGTCACCGAGACCGCGCCGATCGTGTAGACGCGTACGCCAAGGAGCTTCGCCATGTTCGCGGCGTCGAGCGGGGTGATGTCGCCGCTGTTGTTCTCGCCGTCCGTGAGGAGGATGACGACCTTCGATTTGGCTTCGGAGTCGCGAAGCACGTTGATCCCTGTCGCGAGACCGGTGCCGATGGCGGTTCCCCCGGCGAGCGTGCCCGTGTCGATGGGCGCGACGAGCTTCTGCGAGGCTGCGTAGTCGAGCGTCGGGGGGCCGAGGACGATCGCTTCGCCGCTGAAGATCACGATCCCCACCCGGTCGTTCCGAAGCCCGCCGAGGAAATCGTTGACGACCCGCTTGACCGCGTCGATCTTCGTCGAGCCCGCGAAGCCGCGCTCGGACATGGAGCCCGATGTGTCGAGCACGAGCACGACGTCGATCCCTTCGGCCACCGACTCGACCGAGGCGCGGACGATCTGCGGCCGCGCGAGCGCGACGACGAAAGCCGTGAGCGCCGCGAGGCGGAGTACGAGGAGCACCCATCGCGCGCGCACGCGCCAGCCCGCTCGCGCCGATGGGACGAGCCCGAGCGAGGGGAAGAGAAGACCCGTTCCCGGCCGCCGCGACCGCCAGAGATTCAGCCCGAGGCCGGCGCCCACGACGAGCAGAAGCGCGAGCAGCCACGGATCCTCGAAGCGAAGCGAGGTGATGTCCGTCACGATGGCTGACCCTTCATGAGCTCGTACTGCTCGGCGACCGCGGCCCGTCGCATCGCGTCGAGGGCCGACCGCACGGCGTGCTGCGCGCGGGCCGGATACGAGATGGCCTGGTGGAACCTCGCGCTCTCGCCCTCGCGCAGGATCTCGTAGATCGTCGCGATCTCCGTGCGGTCGATGCCCGCGCGGAGCATGTCGTCACGCAGCTCGCGCGGCGTCCGCTCGTTCGCCGAAAGCCCGAAGCGGTCGCGCACGTACGCCCGCAGCGCTTTGGAAAGGAGGGCGTAGTGCTCGGCGTATTTGCCTCTCTCCGGTAGGCCGAGCGAGGCGACGCGATTCAGCTCTGCCATCGCGCGCTGCGCGGGAGTGAGCAGCACTTCGTCCATCTCGGCGTCCTTCTGCCTCCGTGCCGAAGCGCGGCGGGTCTGCCAGATGATCAACGCGAGCATCGCGATCACGACGACGGCGAGCGCGACCTGGATCGCGAGCGCCGGGATCTGCGGTGCCGCGGTGGGCAGCCGAAGCTGTGGCTTCGCCGGCTTGATGTCGTCGGTCGCCTCGCCGGGTTGAATGACGCTGGTGACGACGATCGGGATCTCGGCGGTGGGCACGATGCCCGGCTCGCCGGAGGGCGACTGGTACGCGACGTTGATCTGGGGAAAGATGACGTCGCCGACGCGGAACGCCGTGATCCGGTAGCGGAAGGTGTAGCGCGTGCGGCCGTTCGGGATCTTCGTGAGCAGAGGGGCGAGCGCTTCAAGGACTTCGAACTCGTCCATGGTCCGGCCGACGCCGCTGTCGGTGATCTTGTAGCCGGCATCGATTTCCACGACCACGGCGAGCGCTATCGGATCACCGATCGTGATCCCGCGCTTGTCGACGGTCGCGGCCACGTTCACGGGCCCATCGGCCGCGGCGATCGAACCAAATGTGAGCAGAACGAGACAGGCGACGAGCAGAACGCGCATCAGCTGCGCCGTGACCGGGCGTTGAAGAGCGCGAGAAGCGCGGGCACGTAGGGCCGGTCCGTCGAAATGTCGACGCGATCGACGCCCATCCGGCTGAACGTGCGGAGGCGTTGAGCGCGGCGCTCGCGCGCGGTTCGCGCGAAGCGCTCGCGCACCGCGGGGTCGGATGTGTCGACGTAACCGACTCGGCCGCTCTCGGCGTCTTCGAGCGCGACGAGCCCGACCGATGGGAGCTGGACCTCGCGGGGGTCGTTCAGGATGAGCGCGATGACGTCGTGCTTGTGGCCGAGCGCTCGCAGCGGCGCTTCGAAGTCGACATCGAGAAAGTCCGAGATCACGAACACGACGTTCCGCTTCTTCGTGACGTTCGCGAGATAGTCGGCCACGCTCGCGATCTCCGTCCGCGATCGGCGCGGCTCGGCAAAGAGAAGCTCGCGGATCACATGGAGGAGGTGATGGCGCCCTTGCTGGGGAGGGATGAACTCTTGCACCCCGTCCGCGAAGAGGACCAGGCCGACGCGGTCGTTGTTATGGAGCGCGGTCACCGCAAGGAGCGCTGCGATGTCCGCGGCGAGCTCGCGCTTCGAAACGCTCCCCGTGCCGAACCACGCGCTCGAGGAGACATCGACCGCGATGTAGATGTTGAGCTCCCGCTCCTCGCGGTACTTCTTGATGTAGGGCGCGTTCATGCGCGCCGTCACGTTCCAGTCAATGGCGCGGATGTCGTCTCCGGGCTCGTACTCGCGGACTTCTTCGAAATCGAGCCCCGAGCCGCGAAACACGCTTCGGTACGTCCCCAGGAGGGCCTCGTCGGCCAGGATCCGCGCCTTGATCTCGACCTGCTTCACCACGCGCAGGACCTCCGGCGGTACCGGCTCCCGCTGGGGAGCGGTGGAGGCGGTCACCGCTAAGGGACCGCTACGTTGTCGAGAACGCGACCGATGACGATCTCCGGCGTGATCTCCTCTGCATCCGCTTCGTACGTGACGATGAGCCGGTGCCGCATGACGTCGAGCGCCACGGCTTTGATGTCGTCGGGCAGGACGTAATCGCGGCCGTCGAGGAACGCGTGCGCACGGGCCGCGAGCGAGATGTAGATCGTGGCGCGCGGAGAGACGCCGTAGGCGATCAGCGGTTTCAGGTCCGCGAGCTTCGGGCCCACGGGATCGCGCGTAGCGACGACGATGCGGACCACGTAGTCCTTTATCGCCTCGTCCATATGCACCTGACGGACGGCCGCGCGCGCGTCGAGTATCGCCGCGGGGGTCGCGAGCTTCCGCGGGATCGCGGGCTCCTCGATGGTGTTGCGGTCCATGATCACCCGCTCCTCGTCGGGGGTCGGGTAACCGATGACGACCTTCATCATGAATCGGTCGACCTGTGCCTCAGGGAGGCGGTAGGTGCCCTCGTGCTCGATCGGATTCTGCGTGGCGAGCACGGTGAAGAGCTCGGACAGCGGATGCGTCTGGCCACCGATCGACACCTGCCGCTCCTGCATGGCCTCAAGGAGAGCGCTCTGCACCTTTGGGGGTGCGCGGTTGATCTCGTCGGCGAGGAGGAGGTCGGTGAAGATAGGGCCGAGGCGCGGGCTGAAGGCCTGGGTCGAGGGGTTGTAGATCATGGTGCCGTTCAGGTCGGCCGGCAGCAGATCCGGTGTGAACTGGATGCGCTTGAAATCTGCGTCGATCGTGTCGGCGAGGGTCTTCACCGCGAGTGATTTGGCGAGTCCCGGGACGCCCTCGACGAGCAGGTGCCCGTTGCACAGCATGCCCATGAGAAGCCGGTTCACGAGGTAGTCCTGCCCGACGATGACGCGGTGGATCTCGTGCAGGACGGGCGCGATGAAATCTCCGCGCCGGAGCACCGATTCGTTGGCCGCAGGCGCGCGGAACGTACTCGCCACCTACGACAGATTAGAGGCTGAGAACGCGATTGGTTCGGTTTAGGGCGTTGGGGAGGGCGCGGGTGTGGGTGAAGTCGACCAGCTCGGGAAGGCGCGAACCTCGGCCTAATCTCGTCGCGTGAGGCGGCTCTGGTTCGACCTCTGGTATTGGCTGCCGCGCCGGCCGCGGTGGGATACGGGTGTGACTCCGCCGGAGCTCGAGCGTTTCGTCGGATCGCATCCACCGGGACGCGCGCTCGATCTCGGCTGCGGGACCGGAACGAACGTGGTCTACCTGGCGCGGCACGGTTGGGACGCAGTGGGAGTGGACTTCGCCGGGCGGGCCATCGCGAAGGCGCGCCGTCGCGCTCGGGATGCCGGGGTCGCCTGCACGTTGTTCGTCGGCGACGTGACTCGACTTTCTGTTGCAGGGCCGTTCGACCTCGCGCTCGACATCGGCTGCCTGCACTCGATCGCCGCTTCTGGCCGAGCTGGGTACGCCGCGGGTCTTGCGGGTGTGATGCGGTCCGGCGGGACGTATTTGCTTTACGCGTTCGCGCCAGGCGGCCCGGCTGTGGGTCTTAATGCGGAGGATGTGCGCACGACGTTCGCGGACGCGTTCGAGGTGGTCGGTGTGGAGGAAGGAAGAGGACGGCCGTCGGCCTGGTACACGTTGGTCAAGCGGTAGGCTTTTCTGAATTGGCCCCGTAGCTCAGTGGATAGAGCAGCAGCCTTCGAAGCTGTTGGTCGGGAGTCCGAGTCTCCCCGGGGTCGCTGAACTAGTACTCGGGTACTCATCGGCCGTCCTATTCGAACGATGTTGAGATGTCGGCACGCTCGCGCTCATGCGAGCGTGCACGAAGTGCGGCGAGATGAAGCCGCCCGACGCGTTTCCTCCCGTGCGGCGAGGCGAGCCGAAGCTCCAGACCTGGTGTCGCGAGTGCTTCGCTGAAGCCAATGCCCGGAACTATCGAAAGAATCACGAGCGCGAGAAGACCCGACTAATCCGCCAAGTCAACGAGCGACGCGCTGAGGTGCGCCAGAAGATCGTCGAGTATCTGCAAACGCATCCATGCGTCGACTGCGGCGAACGCGACATCGTTGTGCTCGAGTTCGATCATGTCCGCGATAAGGTTGCTGACCTCGCCGATTACGCCAGCAGCGGGCGGACCTGGGCTCGCATTCAGGAGGAGATCGACAAGTGCGAGGTGCGCTGCGCCAATTGTCACCGGCGGAAGAACCGGGCAACGCTGTTTCCGCCACGCAGGGCCGTCGAGACACAGAATGTCGTGGCCCGACCAAGGCCTGCGCAACTGACGCTCGACGCAGCCCTCGGGTTGCGTACATGTCGGGTCTGCTATGAGGCCAAGCCCCTGACAGAATTTCCATTCCGGTCTCTCCTTCGTCAAACGCGCCACTGGATCTGCCTCTCGTGTCAGCGCGCACACGCGAAGGATTGGTACCGGAGAAATAGCACGAAGCAGATCGCTGCGGCGCATGTCCGACGAGTTCGAGAGGCAAAGAGACTCGGACAGAGAATCCGGGAGTACCTCCAGAGTCACCCTTGCGTCGATTGCGGGGAGCCAGACCCAGATGTCCTCGAGTTCGATCATTTGCACGACAAGCGGGCCAACGTGAGTCGCTTGGTGCACCTCGCGGTGTCTTGGGACGTAATCGTCACCGAGATCGCGAAATGCGAGGTACGGTGCGCCAACTGCCACCGGCGGCGGACGGCTAGCGTGGGCGGTTTCTATCGTGCGATCGCGGCTAGAATGAGATCAGAGAGCCTGGCCCGGTAGCTCAATTGGATAGAGTGTCTGCCTACGAAGCAGAAGGTCTGCGGGTTCGAGCCCCGCCCGGGTCACAGCAGCAGTCAACTAGGAAGCAACGCAAGCACGCGACCCAATCCGCGCACATCCCCATCAAACTCCGCCGGCAATATGAACACCCGCATCCCCGCGCGCTCGGCGCCGCGATCGACCTCGTGATCGCCGACCATCATCGTCTCGCCGGGTTTCACGCCGAGCGACTTCGCAGCCGAAAGAAATATCGCCGGATCGGGCTTCTCAGCACCGACCTCGAATGAGTGCGTGTAC
>DATLPP010000001.1:0-2598 GCA_035535615.1 Candidatus Udaeobacter sp. | reverse complement strand
ACGCGCGCGTGTCGTTCGGTTGCGGTGGCCATCGCCCGCGCCATTTCTTGCCGCGCTGGCGCTGGTCGCTGCGTTCCTCCGCGGGATCGCGGGTCGCGCCCACGGATTGGGAAACGTCCGGATCACGTTGCCCGTGATCAGCATGCCTGCGCTGCCGCGCGTTCGCGTCGTCTGGTCGCGGCGGCGATCGGCGGCGCCGCTTGTCGCCGCTCTCGCTTTGCTCGTCGCGTTCGTCGGCGGAAGTCTCGTGTTCGCCGGCGCGCGGCCCACATCCGTGGCGCCGGTCGCCGTGGCGACGGCAACGCCTGCCGCGACCGCGGCGGTGCTCGCCAGCACCAGAAGTCCCACGGTGACCACCGCCCCAAGCGTCGCGCCGGAGCCGACGGCGGAACCGACACCCGAGCCGACGACCGCGCCGACCGTCGCGCCGACGCGCGCTCCGGCCGCGACCGTGAGCGGGGATCCCGCGGGCACGATCCTGACCTTCTATCAACTCATCTCCGGCCACGACTACGCCTCAGCGTCGGGGCTTTGGAGCGACCGGATGCGAGCGAGCTATCCGCCGCAGACGAACATCTGGGGGCGCTTCGACCGGACCAGCTCGATCATCGCGCGGTCCGCGTCGCTTACGAGCGCCCAACCGGGTTCCGCGGCTGTCGCCGTCGACCTCATCGAGACGCTGAGCGACGGGAGCGTCCGCCACTGGATCGGGACGTGGTACCTGGTGCGCTCCGGATCCGGCTGGCTCCTGGACCAGCCCGGCCTCCGCGCGGCCTAATCCGCCGGCCAATCAGAACCCGCGGTTCACACGACGACCGACTCCGGTTAACGTCGGCTGGATGAAGGACGTGCTCTGAGACTCGCAGCGATCCAGCACCGCGCTCGAGCTCCATTCGTGCAGCCGCTCGCGGGCGATCGTTTTTATGTTCAGGTTCTCGCCGAAGCCGGTGACCTCGCGGCGGTTCGATGCCATTTCGCGGACAAGTACGCCGCCGACGTCGAGGGAGTGCTGCCCCTCGCTCGCGAGACCACCGATGGGATCAGCGACTTTTGGTCCGCGGTCCTGCCGGTGCCGACCTCGCGCCTCCGCTACTTCTTCGAGCTCACCGACACGGCCGGTGTGACCCGCTTCTTCAACGAGCACGGTTTCCTCGAGCAGCGGCCCGCGCGCAAGCATCACGCCGGACATTTCTTCTACCCATACGACCTTCCGGCGGACCGCTTCGCGCTGCCGGAGTGGATCGCCGGGCGAACCTTCTATCTCGTGTTCCCCGACCGCTTCGCGAACGGCGATCAGATGAACGATCCGGCGTGGAAGCGACCTTGGGGAGAGACGCCGACCGTCAAGTCATTCTTCGGCGGCGACCTGCCCGGCATCCGCCAGAACCTGGGCTGGCTCACCGATCTTGGCGTCGGCGGGCTGTACCTCACGCCGGTGTTCGCGGCGCCCTCGAATCACAAATACGACCCGGCTGACTACGAGCGCGTCGATCCGGGCTTCGGCACGAACGAGGACCTCGCGGCGCTGGTCCGCGACGCGCATGGCCGCGACATCCGTGTGCTTCTCGACGGCGTCTTCAACCACTCGGGCGACCGGTGGTTCGCGTTCAAGGACGTTCGCGAGAAGGGCGAGGCGAGCAAGTACCGCGACTGGTTCTTCCGGATCGAGAGCTTTCCGGTGGACTTCGACGCGGTCAACTACGAGACCTTCGCGAACCGCGCACGCAGCCATCCGAAGCTCAACACCGCGAACCCCGAGCTGCGCGAGTACCTGGTCGGCATCGGCGAGAAATGGATTCGCGAGGCCGACATCGACGGATGGCGGCTGGACGTCGCGAACGAGGTCGATCACCGCTTCTGGCGCGCGTTCCGCGATCGCGTGAAGGCCACGAAGCCGGACGCGTTCATCGTCGGCGAGACCTGGCACGACGCGATCCGCTGGCTCGACGGCGCGCAGTTCGACTCGGTCATGCACTACCCCTGGCGCGACGCGGTCCTCGATTACCTGCGCCGTGAGATCACGCCCACCCGCTTCGCAGGACGCACCGCGGGCATCCGGCACATGTATGACCTCTCGGCGACTCCGGGCCTCATGCACCTTCTCGGGAGCCACGACACGGCTCGCATTCGCACGGAGCTGAACGGCAGCGCGGACCTGGCCCGCCTCGCCGCCGTGCTCTTGCTGACCGCGACCGGTGCGCCGCTCGTCTACTACGGCGACGAGATCGGAATGGAGGGCGGCGACGATCCGGAGTCGCGCCGCTGTATGGAATGGGACCCCGCCAAGCAGGACGGCCGGCTCTTGTCCACGTACCGCACGCTCATCCGCGCGCGCCGCGAACGTCCCTGGCTTTCGTGGGGCGCGTTCGAAGATGTGGTCGTCGACGACGCACGGCAGGTCTACGCGTATCGCCGCTCGTCGACCGGACCCCTCGCGCCCGCGGGCGCGCGATACGAGGAGCTGTACGTCGCGATCAATCCGGGAGACTTTCCGACCGACGTGTGTCTGCCCGACGGTGAGCGCCTCGATCTGCTGACCGGAAAGCGCGTGAGCGGCCGCGTCACGGTCGGCGCCCGCGACGCCGCGGTCCTCGTGCC